>JAOUFZ010000086.1 GCA_029857995.1 Dehalococcoidia bacterium | reverse complement strand
ACTGTCTCAGCCCCCGATTCGCCCATCTCGTATGTCAGGTCAGCGGCCTTGTGCATAACGCTGCAGGGGACATGGGCTGCCCCGGTTTTCATAATGCCGAAGTCGCTTATCATAAACTGCGGGCAATTCGGCAGAACGGTGGCTACTTTGTCGCCTTTCTTAACACCTAAATCAACCAGTGCAGCAGCCAACCTGTCGCTAAGAAGCTTCATCTCGCTATAAAGGATTTCTTTCCCCAGATAGAAACAGGCAGCTCTGTCAGGAAACTCAGCCGCAGTGGCATCCAGAAGGCTGTAGGCAGTCATCTTTGGATAAGGTTCTCTTGTCTGCGGAAGCTTGTACGGCCCCATCTTATATTGCTTTAGCCAGGGTTTTTCAGCCATAGCGACCACAATTTCACCCCCTATATCTTATCGATTACATAATTCAGATCCAGATCCTTGAGCTTTTCCGGCGTTGGCTTTCCGGTCTTTTTGTCCCAGCCCCGAAACTCATAATAGGCATCCAGCGACTGGTCTAATTTTTTCACCATATGTCCCTTGGCGGCACCCTCAGGTAATGGCTCCTCAAGCAATCGCTTCGGCAGAGTATCATCTGCCCTGGTCAGGCCGTCCCTGACGTTGAAAGCTCTGGCCAGGTTATAGACCCTCTCCCCGGCTTTTCTGAAATCGCTAACACTAAACTCCCAGCCAACGCAGTTGGCTATCATGTCAGCCCAGTCTTCGGCAGCCAGTGCCATGCCCATGAACTTGCATGTCCCCACGCAATCAAAGACGGTGAGGGCATCCTCAAGATCTTTGACCACCTTTGCCTCGGCAGGATTTTCCACAATCCAGTCTTCGATTTTACTATCCTCAACGCACAGGAAAGGTGTGTCTACAAAGGCTGGCCCTTCAATGTAAGCTGTGATATGGTCGCCGCCGCGGTTAGCCGTGGCAAATGCCAGACCGCATATCTTGGCTGCCCTAGGGTCATAAGCCGGCAGCTCCATCCCTTTGACGTGCATGGCAAACCTTTCCGCGCCCTTGTCCAGCTTCGCCGCTACTCTCTTGGTTCCCTCAGCTAACAGGTCACCAATACCTTCCCTTTTGGCTATCTTGTGTATGAGCTGAATGACAACATCTGGCTCACCGAATTTCAGCTCTAGCCCGCCGGTATCAGCCTTGGTCAATATCCCCTTTTCGTAGCACTCCATGGCAAAGGCTATAGTGCTCCCGGTAGAGACTACATCCAGCCCGTAGTCATCGCACAGGTTATGTGCGAATGTCACTGCCTCAAGGTTCTCCAGCGCGCACATGGCACCGAAGGCGCCGATTGTTTCAAATTCCGGCCCTTCACCCTTACAGGCATAAGGACCGCCCTTCACCACGCTTACCCTGCCACAGCTAATCGGGCAGGCGTAGCAATGCTTCCTGTCCACCAGAAGCGTGCTTTCCAGCGTGATTCCACTTATTTTGTCTATATCCGGAACAACTCCGGTCTGCCAGTTTCTGGTAGGAAACCCTCCCCTGACGTTTACCAAATCGGTAACCATGGACGTCCCGTAGGTCTCCAGGGTAATCTTCAGCAGGCTTTCATTAACCAGGTCATAGTTCCTCTTCGAGATTTGGCTGAAGGCATCTTTGTTGGCTATTTTAATCTCCTGTGTCCCTCTGGCAGCCACTGCCTTCAGATGTTTCGACCCCATTACTGTCCCAACACCACATCTCCCGGCAGGCCGGTGAATATCGTTGAAAATACCAGCATATCTGACCAAGTTCTCACCAGCTATGCCAATACAGGCAACATTGAAGTCCTCACTCAGTTCTTCTCTAATTAGCCTGTACGTTTCACCAACACCTTTGCCCCAGAGGTGCTTGGCGTCTCTGAGTTCGGCTTTGCCGTCATCTATTACCAGGTAGACCGGCTTGGGTGATATGCCCTCGAAGATAATCCCGTCGAAACCTGAGTTTTTCAGGTAGACTCCCCAGCTACCCCCCGAGTTCCCTTCTCCCCACAAACCGGTTAGAGGCGACTTGGTAACTACACAGTATCTTCCGGCGCTTGGTGATTCTGTGCCGGTCAGGGGCCCGGTCATAAAAATAAGCTTATTGTGGGGTCCAAGCGGGTCAGTGCCTTTGGACACTTCGTCGAAAAGGTATTTTGTTGCCAGTCCGCTCCCCCCCAAGAACATCTTGCAGTCATTCTCTTTAAGAGCCTCTGCTGATATCTTGCCAGTTGTTAAATCAACCCTTAATATTTGCCCCATATAACCGAACATGTTTGCTCCTCCTTTTATTTGCCCGCACGTGCTCCTAAACTGGTCTTTTTCACTCTTCAAATTCTGCCTTGACAGCATCCATTCGCCGCACACAGTGGATTGTCTCAAACGGCGTCTGCGTCAGTTTGAGGACTCGTTTCAATACCTTCTCATCCGGTGCCTCCCACTCACAGAAGTGCTTGTTTCCAGCGATATCGCAATAACTACACCTCCAGGAGACGCCTTTTGGCATGTAATTGGGGGCGGCCTTAGCTCGTGCAATCAACTCCTCCTCAGTGAACGGTGCCTTATGAACAACTATAAAACGTGGCATTTTTACCTCCTGATGGTTCCCCCGAAATCTCTTGAAGTTAGCGCAGTGTCTCCAGTAAAGCTAAAAATCTATACTCTTTCCTTCGTATGTGTAGCCCAAGAACCTCTCGGTCTCTGCAACATTAGGTATTCTGGCAGAAACAATCAGCGAGCCGTCGGCCATGACATTGTCTATTAGCTTCCCCATCGCCTTATTGAAGCTATCCAATGGAATATCCGTTTCTTTAATGCTCAGCGGTTGATTGATATTATGAGCCAGTCCTCGTATAGCTTGCGCTAAAATTGTTGCTGCCCTTTTTCCTTTAGGTACTTCAAGTTTGATAGCGTAAGCTATCTCTGCCCAAAGTTCTTCGCGAACTTCACCGATGAACTCGATGGTGTACGGCAGAAACAGCCCCACTGCTCTGCCATGGGGAATATGGAATAGGGCGCCAAGGGAATGACCGGCAGCATGGGCCATAGATGACAGTGCGTTGATGAAACCAATTCCTGCGATACAGCCTGCATTATGCATCTTTTCCCGGGCTTCCATGTCATTCCCATCCTTCACCGCTCTAGGAAGATATTGGAAAACAAATTGTATAGCTTTGATACAGAGACCGTCGGTGAAGTCGTTCTTCCAGGTACAGGTATATCCTTCGACTGCGTGAGCTAGTGCGTCCATGCCTGTGTCTGCTGTGATTTGAGGGGGCATTGCTCTTGCCAGTTCTGGGTCTACAATAGCAATGTCCGGGACGATCTCTCGGTTAATAAGGCTCAGCTTTCTTTGGTCAGCTGTATCGGTGAGCACTATCGCAAAAGTTGCCTCGGCACCCGTGCCCGAAGTTGTGGCAACGCAAACAAGCTTGCACCTGGCACCCAACCCCAAATCCGAAATAAATGGGTTTATCTCCTCTGGCTTTATGTCTGGCCTTTCATATTGCACCCTCATCGCCTTAGCTGCGTCCATAACCGAGCCCCCACCCACAGCCACAACCAAATCCGGTCCATACTGGTTCATCAGAGCCACACCCCTCTGTACCGTCTGCAGCGACGGGTCGGGCTCAACCTCATCAAAGACAGCTGCTTGTATCCCCGCCTGGGAAAGCTGTTCTTTGACTTTGTCAACGAAGCCCAGACTCACAATGTTCTTATCGGTAACGATGAACGCCGATTTCCCCTTCAATTCAGCCAGGTGACTCAGTGCATCTGGTCCAAAAACTACCTCAGGAACCACGAAGTACCACATAGCTATCTCCTCTCCATAAACTGGTTATATTTCTATGACAAAATTATGTCAACAGACGACAGTCATTATCAGCCTACTCGTGGCTTCACACTATATAAATGTCTAATCAGGGAATACGGTCTCAAATGCAGTCATGCAGTTGACCAGTTCCACAGCTGCCCTGGGCATCTTCATGATTTGGGCCATATCACCTTTGACCTTGATCTTGCCGGTCATCATAGACTGGACCGAGTCAACCTTTTTATCCAGTATTTGCTTCATGTTGGTGAACGGGCCAAATATGCGGTATTTCGGAGACTTCTCATTTTCGTCCGTAATCGCGCGAGCCTCGCGGCATTCGCCGTGCCACAGGTCAAGATACATAATGTTCCTGTGTTTGTACGATGCATCGGGTTCCACGATAATGTATATATCTCCTTCCCAGTTCTTGGCTGCCTCCTTGTATGCCTGGCTGGTTTCCAACGCCTTTTTCAGTGCATCTGCCCACTCTTGTGATCCAAACAAAATAGCCATTTTAACCCCCTCCTGATGAATTTCGATTGTCAATTATGCCATTTTTTACCTACTCAAGACATGTTACATAGACATTACCACCCCCTCCCTGAAAATCAATAACTTCTATCCCGCAGCCAGTGACGATGCAGACTGCCCTATTTCAGCACCATTATCTTTGAAATCTTGAGCAACAGCAGGGGATTGCCCCCAGACTTCAGCTTGCCGGTAAGTATACCCACTATGGGATTGAGTTGGCCAGAGCTAATATGTGCTAGATTCTCAAATTCGGCTTTCATATATGCCGTCGGCTTGGCTATGGCGTCATTCTCCAGCTCAAGTTTGCCTCGGTCGAGATGTAGCGTAACTGCTACACCTGACGTCGACTCCTTGATGACCACGCTTCCTTTCACCTTCTCAACGCTCTTATACTTCTTAACGTCCTTGAGGTTTGTGTCCATGATTTCCTTGAGCATTGTACCCAGACCGCTAAGTTCTTCGCCTGTCTTCACCTTGACTTCAGTCATCTTCAATATATCTCCCTTCAAGGATATCTCCTCTGAAATCTCCTCACCAATTTATCCCTTCACAGCGTATTATATTATAATTATCGTGACAGTAGCGAAGGTATCCTCGTGAAAAACGACGCAGCCGACAAAGATATCCGCCGATACATCGCCGAATCGGCAGAATCACGTGTTACTCCGGATGGCAAGACCTATCTTGTCGTCAGTCTGAAGACGACAGCTTCAATTTCCGCTTCGCAAGGAGTACCGGACAAAGAGGTGGA
This sequence comes from Dehalococcoidia bacterium, assembly GCA_029857995.1. Classification (GTDB taxonomy): domain Bacteria; phylum Chloroflexota; class Dehalococcoidia; order GIF9; family AB-539-J10; genus RBG-13-51-36. The sequence goes on along the minus strand of JAOUFZ010000086.1, from coordinate 2,072 downwards.
AATAACAGCATTGAAGCAGGGGATTATTCCCTGTCGATATCTCCGCAATATCGGGACAATCGGTCTGGACGGGCAAATCAAGCTATTGCAGTCAACTGTAGCTGTGGTAGGGGCGGGAGGATTGGGTAGCAACGTTATCGAGTTATTGGCCAGACAAGGAATAGGGCATCTAATTATGATTGATAACGACCGCTTCACGGAGCAGAATTTGAACAGGCAGGTTATGTCCACAGAAGGAAACCTGGGCGAATACAAAGTCATCGCGGCGGCAAAAAGAGTCAAGGAGATAAACTCAGCAACCACGGTCAGCACATTTCTGGAAAGGTTGACAAAGGAAAACGCTCAGAGTCTCGTTACCGGCGCCCAGGTGGTAGTTGATGGGCTCGATAACCTGTCATCACGACTGGCGGTCGAGCAGGCTTGCCGTCAACTGGCGATACCCTATGTTTATGCCTCGATAGCTGGCTTCAACGGACAACTCATGACTATTTTCCCTGGAGACGTGGGGCTGTCTTCGCTTTATGGGTCATCCTCCGATACAGTGCCCGAACAGGGCATAGAGACTAGAATCGGTAGCCCTCCAGCCACGGCAGCCATGATTGCTGCATTGCAGGTCCAAGAGGTAGTCAAAATCATTACTGGAGTTGGTACACCTATACGCAACCAGATCCTACTGATGGATGCCAGAGAATGTGCTATTGACAGAATTGAACTAGGAAGGTAGAGAAATGGCGTTAATTACGGTGCGCTTCTATAGTTTGTGGCGTTCTTATCTCGGCACAGATAGCACCACTTTGCAGGCTGACCACATACAAGACGCACTTGCTCAGCTTGAAACGAAATTTGGTTCTCGACTCCGAAAGAAGCTCGAAACTGCTGGGATCCATTTGGACGGGAAGATACAGGACTATTCACTCATCCTGCTGAACGGTATCACCTTGCGCAATCTTGGGAGCAACGACCTCAAGGAAGGAGATGTGCTCCACATGTTCCCACCCGCCATCGGAGGGTGACAGCCCAATTTTTGTGGTTGCCTGATTTATCAGGCTTCGCCCTGCCACAAGCCCAGGATGAGTTCAGCTCAACAGCCCCGTTGCCCAATCCATTGTCCCCCGACCATGTGGGGCAAAACGAATTGGCAACTCAGTTTTGGAAAGGCGAGTATAAACCCCGTTGCTACGTTCACTCGACAATCGTGAAGGAAGGTATTTCTTCACGCCTCGAGTCCCTCACTAAAACTGCCTTGTTCCGATAAATCGGGCCTGGCAACAACAAAGAAAGAAGGACTCCTGGTAACGATGGAAGGGGAGCATAAAGCGAGAGCCGAGGCTCAGCCTCGGCTCTCGTACCAGCCATGCTAGCAGTCTGAATGGGCTACGCCCACTAGACTACAGTTTTATTCAAGGTAGAAGACCTTCCCCCATGTCTTCACTGCCTCGACTGCCTCGCGAGTGAATAGCATCGGCTTGTATGTCCAGCTTGCGTACAATGCTACCTGGTCAGCGACGTGAGGGTTGGCAACTCCGGGGAGTACCACCAATCCGCTCTGTCCGGGCGGAATCACGTTCTTGGCATTCGGCAAGCCCTCAGCGAGCATCTCAGCAATCTGGTTGTAGGTGCCGCGGTTCATATAGGGGTGAATCTTGCCACCGGGCAAAGCTCCCTGCGCGTCATAGTTTTGCATGCGCACCGGGGTAAGCCAGGTCGCCATGTTGCTTGAGCCATACTGGGTCTCTAACTCAGCAATCGCAGCCTTCAGCGCGTTGACAATGAGCTGATTCTTGTTCCTCACACCGAGGTAATCGTAGTTGAGAGTCGCACCCTCAAAGACGCGGATTAACAGGCTGGGATAACTCTTTAGCTGTTCCATGAGGTCCGCTGAGAGAATCCCGCCAAATACCTCGGGAATGATCTTGTCGTACCAGGCGTTGAAGATTGTCAGGCCGGGATGATCATACGTGGGATTGGGGTCGTAAGGCCAGGCCGGTGACACAAGATCGACACGGCTGACAGGTAGAGGTTCTGCCATAGCCCAGGCTCCCAGGTAGCCCAGCGCTGCATAGAGCTTCGCG
>JAOUFZ010000085.1 GCA_029857995.1 Dehalococcoidia bacterium | reverse complement strand
CTTCAAACAGTTATCGAGCACGGCCTTGTCGTACATTGCCATGAATTTTACTTTGCTTTTCCCTTGGCAGTCAATGAGACTTCGTTGGTGCTTGGCGCTGAATCCTTCTCGCCTCATGCTATAATACGGAATACACGGTCAAATCAGGGTATGGTGAACTATGACAATCGTGGCCGAAGACGATGTTATCCGGATTGAGAAGCTTGAGCTAGGCCCGTTTGGCACTAACGCCTATATAGTGGGGTGTCAAAAAACGCAAGACAGCGTACTAGTAGATGCTCCTGCGGAGGCGAACGTCATCATAGATAAGCTGAAAAAAACTACACTTAAGTACATATTGCTGACCCATAACCACATCGACCATATTGGTGCCCTTGCTCGGTTACGTGTTGAACTGAAAGTCCCCCTGGCTGCCCACGCTGCAGATACTGGTAACCTGACACCGCCGCCAGAGATACTACTAAATGATGGTGACGTGATCTGGCTGGGAGAGCTTAAGTTCACCGTCCTCCATACACCAGGACACACACCGGGTAGCCTATGCTTCAGGGTTGGTCGCTACCTGATATCGGGAGACACTATCTTCCCTGGGGGACCGGGCAAGACAAGCTCCCTGGATGATTTCAGGCAGATAATCAAGTCCATAACTGAAAAGATCCTTGTGCTGCCGGACGACACTCAGATATACCCTGGTCATGGGAATTCCACCGTATTAAAGAAGGAAAAAGATGAGTTTGCCGTTTTTGTCTCGCGACCTCACGCTCGGGACCTGTACGGCGATGTGCTCTGGCTTGAAAGTTAGCTGAGGGTGTTCGGACTGTAACCTGGGACTGAAAGGTCGCCCACAAAAGTCGCGAAGTTGGTTACCACTGTATCTCTACTCGGTAAAAAGCTTCAGCCAGCTCGTAGTCTTGATCCTGGGCGAACATCTTGTGCCGCTCCCTGAGACGTTCTTCCAATCTCTCAGAAGGATTGTCCCCTGTCTGGCTTTTGTGACAACGCAGGGCAGCCACTTTAGTGGCAAAGGTTGCGGTAATATCAGTGCGATAGTTAGGCTCTTGAGCGCCCCAGAGCAATACCTCTTTGACTCTGTGAGGCTGAAGCCCTTCCTCCAGTAGATCGGGATAGGAATGAAAATCCCTAGCGTAGGGGAAAATGGCATCAAGCGTAACCTGGCCGGTGATTCGATGATCGCGGTGCCAGACATAGCGCCGGTACGGGTCAGCAGTGACCACCGTCTCGGGTTTGTACGTCCTTATCAGGCGCACAATCTCTTTTCTGAATTCAGGTGTATCTTCCAGGGTCTGGTCTGGATGGCGCAGGAAGATGACCTCCCTCACCCCTAATAGTTTGGATGCTGCCAGTTGTTCCTGCTCTCTGATTCTGGCTAGTTCCTCGGGTTTCATAGTGGGGTCGCTGGTGCCCTTGTCACCATTGGTGCACACCACGTAAATAACATCCTTTCCCTCACCTGTCCACCGACATACGGTCCCGGCAACGCCAAATTCAGCATCGTCGGGATGAGGTGTAACCACCATCACATGAACTGGTCTAGTCATCACGTCTGAGTCTTCTTGAAGCGCAGTACGAGGGAAGAATTGTACAACATTTCTCACGCTGATACAATTCAAATTGGGAATGCCAACAAAGGCAATGAGCAGTTACCTCTATAAGATTAGGAACTATCAACCGGGAGATTTCAATAAGTACGTCTTATTGATTGCTGAGGCCGAGAAACTGGAGCCGACCGGGCGTTGTGTTTCACCGCGTGTTGTTGCCGAACAATTAGAGCGGCCAAATTACTCCTCTGAGCAAGACCTGTTTATCGTGTGGAGTGAGGACATCGTCGGCTATATGGATGTCAAGCCGGAACTGACCATTGGGCGGGTGGTTCTCGACTGCTGGGTCTCCCCTGAGCATCGCAGAAGGGGGCTGGCGACAAAACTCCTCAGCTATGCTACAGACCGTGCCAAACTACTGGGAGCCAAAGCAGTGCATATAAACATAAGTGAGGATAACGTGGTTGCAATGAAGGTGCTATCCGGGCTGGGCTTTAGCCTCGTCCGACGTTTCCTGGAGTTGGGGCTAGACATTGCAGATGTTTACGAATTAGATCTGGCCCAGGTGCCTCCAAGCTGCAGCTATCTGGAGCCTGGTGAAGAAGACACGCTAACTCAGCTTCAGAATCGTGCTTTTGTTGGCGCCTGGGGATACCAGCCCAATACCGTGGAGGAAATAACCTTTCGTGTCAATTCAAGCACATGTTCGCGGGAGGATATTATCTTAGTCCACAAAGGAGATAAAGCCATCGGTTATTGCTGGGCAGGAATAAGCTGTGAGGAAGGAGTCCCCAGTATAAGAAAGGGGCGGATTCTTATGGTCGGGGTGCCCCCAGATTACAGGCGCAAAGGAATAGGCAAAAGACTAGTGCTGGCCGGGTTAGTCCGCCTCAAAAGCAAAGGTTTGCAGGTTGCCGAGTTGACCGTCGATAGTGAGAACAAAGCCGCCCGCGCTCTTTACCGATCCATGGGTTTTGAGGTTCGGGGCAGCACTCTTTGGCATGAAAAGGCAATAGATTAGGACACGAGATTAGGGTGGTTAGCCAATACCAGTCGGCAATCCCTGGTAATTGCCTCAGCAATGTTTGACCAACTAAATTCACTTACTGTTGCCCGAATTAACTGCGCAGACCTTGTATCTGTGTCTGGGCGGGAAAGAAGCAGGGCTATTTTCTGAGCAAGACGATGGGGAGCATTGTCTCTTATCACATACCCTGTCTTTCCCGGTCGAACAACGCTTTTGTGGTTGCCTACATCAGTAGCCACTACCGGTGTGCCGCAGGCCAGGGATTCCAGAGCCACTAACCCGAAGCTTTCGTAATAAGAAGGGATCACACAAGCGTCAGCCGCGTTGTAGAAGTAAGGTAACTGTTCATGCTTGACCAGACCCAGAAAGGCAACTGAGTCTTGTATTCTAAGATTGAAGGCAAGTTCCTGTAGTTGTTCTATTTCATGCTGGCTACGTTCACCACCACCGATTACCAGCAGCCTTAATCTTGGAATATGCCGTAAATAGGACAAAGCCTCTATCAACTTATCTATACCCTTCAGGCGGTCAATTCTGCCCACAAACAGAATAATCATATCGTTATCAAGGCCCAGGTACCGCCTGGCTTGTGCCTTGTCCAACACCTTGAACTGCTCCAGATTCACTCCGCAGGGTACGACACTGATCTTCTCCGACGATGCACGGTAGTGCCTGATAAATGCTTCTTTTTCCCTTTCCGTTGGAGCGACAATATGATGACACTTATGAACCAAGCTCCTTTCTGTCTCAATGCGCAGTTCAGGCTCAGCGTCGCCCGGGGGCAAGGACACCTTTTCATTAATTGTATTCTTAACTGCGCCTAGGGTATGGAACATAGTGATATGAGGGACATGCCACCATTCCTGCAAGTATGTTCCTGCCAGTGCGGAAAGCCAGTAGTGACTGAATATTAAGTCGTACCGGAGGGCGTTCTGTTTCCTAAAATCTTCCAGGCTGCCAACAAAGTCGGGAAGATGCGAATACAGGGCCAACTTACGTATCTCCTCGTCTTCCCCTGCCTTGAGGTGAATCAGTCGTGCGTTCTGATTGAGTTCATAGATTTGGCGGTCTTTGGGATCATGAACACGAGTATACACATCCACCAAATGTCCCTGTTTGCCGAGTTCGCAAGCAATCTCTCGGATGTAGACACTCATGCCGCCGGTGTCTTTGGTCCCTAGTTTTCCCACAGGGCAGCTATGGGCGCTGAGCATAGCTACTCTCAGTTGGCTGGCCGGCATCAGAGTGTGCTTCTCCTTATTGCTGTCAGACGATAGTTATCTGACAATCGTATAGGGGCACTTCCTGGCCGCCGAGTTGATATTTGTACGGTTCTCCACCTTTCAAAAAGTTCCATTTCTTTCTGCCTTTCTCGATGCTCTCCTTCAAACAAAGGACTTTGCAGAGCAACCCCACGCTTAAATAGCCGAATCGGGGATCATAGGCACTATTGTAGAGATAGTGCGAGTCATCGTAGTCAAAACTCATAGTCATCGCCGCTGGCACCTTGTCCAGTTGTAGGACACCTAACCTCAATAACCCGATCTCAGCCATGGCCTTGGCCAGTGACCTGAAGAAAGATTCCATCGCGGGATTCATGAAGCTGGCTTTCTCATCCTTGCTCAATGAAAAGAGTTTCAAAAAAACATCTAGATAATCTTCAACGTCACGACCGATCTCAACACAGCGATGTTCTACATTGCCCGCCTCCCATAACCGTCTTAGTTTCCGCCTGATTTCGTGGCGCTGCTTTGTCTTCAATATTGCCAGGTATTCGTTCCAGGTAGCAGGTAAATCTAATTCCAGAGAAACATCCTCAGGGCGGCAGGTAACCTCATACCCATGGTTCTGGGCGATGCTTACGAGTTGAGCGAGCACGGTAGAATCGGGCCGTAAAGGTCTCAGGTCCAGCTTTTTTATGCCCTTCTCTCTCAAATCATCAAGCAGCACCTTGAAGAAATCCCCCTCTCTTCCCGGGGTAGTAACAAAATCTAAATAGTCGCAGACATCAGCGCTACCGACAAAAGAAGCCGTTTCCTTGTTCACTATAAGGGAGGCAAAGCCGATGATTTTCTCCTCCTGCCGCACCGTCCGCAAATACAATTCACCCTGTCCACCAAATGCTTCCCACCATGCCTTCAGCCAGGCTGGTAAAACGAAGACGGAGCCCCACTTCAAAGAGTGACGCAGCTTGCTCCAGGCAGAACTAATGTCATCAAGACTCTCGACAGTAAGAGCATAACTCATTTGCGTCTACCCTAGTGTAGCGATTGGCCACGCCTGAATCAACCGCCTTACCTGCAATCAATGACCAGCGCTGACATCTGATCAACCTAACTGTGTCCCCGAGGGATGCTGGACTATTCTTTTTTGGCAAACTGCTGAGCGGCTTCGCCCATCGTAACGCCGCTGCCTGAGCTCAGGCATATGTCGGTTTCCATGCGTAGCCCGACGTCGAGCGGGGTCGACGTGGCAATATTGACTGCCCTCTTGGCGCCCTGAATAAGGTGGGGATTGATTCTGGCTATTTCTTCGGCCAGTTTCCTGGCTTTAATCATTAGCTGGTCTTTGGGATATACATGGTCTACTAGCCTAACCCGGAGTGCTTCTGCAGCGTCAATTCTGCGTCCCGTCATAATCAGCTCCTTGGCGATGCCCGGTCCCACTATCCGGGGCAGCCGCTGTGTGCTCCCCAGGTCAGGGATGACTCCCAGCTGAATCTCAGGAAGCCCGAACACGGCAGTATCACAAGCCAGACGTATATCGCAGCACAGAATAAGTTCCAGGGCTGCCCCTAGACAGTAGCCGTTTATGGCAGCGACGACGGGTACGGCCAGCTCTTCGTACATGGTAAATATCATTTTCAAGCTGTATAGTGAATCATAGCCCTGCCGGTAACTGGGAAAAATGTCCATGGGACCACTGCCTGAGGCTACCATCTTTAGATCGAGCCCGGCGCTAAACGCCTTGTCGCCGGCACCAGTCATGATGACAACCCTGACCTTAGGGTTTTCCTTGATAGCCTGCGCTTGCCTTTGAAGCCCCAATAAGACCTCGTGATTAAAGGCATTCAATGCCTTCGGTCGGTTCAACAGCACAGTGGCAATACTATCTTTGATATCCACTTGGACAGCGTCTTGATTTGCCATTTATCTCTCCTTTGATGGGCTAGTGTCGACTGATTTTACATCTCATCTCTGGCAGAGGTCAATTGTCTTTCGTTGTATCCTAACATGAATTACTCTCGAACGTCTGAGGTGATTCCCCTGAACAACCGGTGTATAATTGAGCCAGCGTAAAAATCGAGGCGCGTTTTCAGAGGAAGTATGGCGGTCTTACAGATTCGCACTTTGCCTGACCCAATACTGCGGCGAAAAGCAAAAAGAGTAGCCAAAATCGATGACTCCGTTCAGAAACTAATCGATGACATGATTGATACGTTGCGCGCCGAGCCCAACAGGGCTGGCCTGGCTGCTCCACAGGTAGGAGTGCCGCTCCGCGTCGCAGTCATCGAGTTGCCGGAGCAGGAGCTTGTCACTCTAATTAACCCCGAAATAACAAAAAAGGAAGGTGAGCGAATAGTCCAGGAAGGCTGCTTATCCATACCTGGTTACTTTGGGGAAATAAAAAGAGCGGTAACAGTGAAGGTCAAAGCGAAAGACCGCTACGGTAAACAGTTTCGCCTCAAGGCAGAAGGGCTGCTGGCTCAGGCTCTGGAACAGGAGATTGAGCATCTCGATGGTGTTCTATATATTGACCATCTGGAGAGCGAGGAAAAGCTGTTTGAGGCTGTTCAAGAAGAAGAGCTCACGGAGGGTGAAGGGTCTAATTAAGAGACTGGTGGATGAAAACTCTAAATCCTGTGGTCTAAATCGTAAACAATATCAAATCACCAAAACCCAAAGGACCAACCTGTTTTGGATTTGAAATTTGAAAATTAGAATTCATTCAGGATTCAGTCCTTGGAATTCAGGACTTGCAGCGGAGCGATTCTGGGATTTCGCATTTAACTGACGGGGATAACCGAGCGTGAAGCTCGGCTATCCCCGTTCTATACTGTTATGCCTCTTGCTGCGCCTTGCGCCTTCTTCTCCCCCAGACCACTCCCCAGATAATTAAGCCAATCGCGGCTATTATCAGAATAATGAGCCACCAGGTGATGGTTCGCGATGTTGTGAACTCACCGGTCAACCCGGCAACCTCCACATCATACTGCCCGTAATCTAATCCAGATTGGGTGAAGCTCACCGGCTTGCTCTGTCCGGCACCGATTGTCACTGTCTGGGTATCAACGGTTTGGCCGTTTAGCTTCAACACAACGGTGTAGGTGCCTTCCTGCCCGCCGTCGTTGGCTATGTTAGCAGCAATGGTGACGCTTTCCCAAGTCTTGGTCACGAATGCCGATATCTTTTTATCGCTGTGCTCCATGGTCGGGCCGCTGGGGACGAAATGAGCAGGTGAGGTAGGTGTCGTCGGAGCAAGCTCAGCCAGTACGCCATAAATACTGAAGTGGTTTATCGGGGCAGATAGCGTCAGCTCTGCCACGCCATTTGGTCCGCCTGCTTCATACTCCAGAGGTACCCAGA
>JAOUFZ010000084.1 GCA_029857995.1 Dehalococcoidia bacterium | reverse complement strand
TCAATGTAATGACTGACATCTGAAGCTCTATTAACAAGTCCAGTGTTGTAATCACCATAGAACTGCTCCAAATTGCATAGTACCCGCCACCATAGCACCCAATACAATATGCTTGAGGGATGGAGACAGTAACCCCACAGCGGGTCGCAATCCTCCTGTTATTATTTGCCTCAGTTCCACCACAACCACGTTTGCGAGCTGCGAGCTTTTGCTCGCCGCCCGCCGCCTCGACCTAAAAGCTATCGCTTTCATCAATCACTGACCTCCTTCACTCCAAATCGATAAAAACGGATGTACCTTGAAAACACTTCTATCGACCTCCCCCTGATTACGTTTACCGTAGATTGCCAACATGCCAAACTCGCCTTTCATACTCCCATCAGACCACCGCATAAACCTCACGACGTTAATCAAGCTAACATCCCTGTACAGAAGTTCCGTAGCTAAAGAACGTCTTATCGCGTGCCAACCATAATTGTCCCCAGCCAAACTAATACCCAGCTTCTCAATCATTCTCCGAAACACGAAGCTCATATGTCTCACCCCAGTCCTGTCATATCCCGCTAAATAAGGCCTTATCTCATCAGCGACCACATGAGTGGTCACCGGACCACCTTTGACCGTGTTCACGGTCACCTTACCGTCAATCCTGCCCAAACTAGTCAGTTCCTCACGTCGCAGTCCATACGTAGTTGATAACGCCAAATAAGCCAGCTCTCTGGCAGACAACACTTCTTTACCTCTCTTAATCATCAGACAGACTTCCTCATTCCTAAGTATGGGCCGCCTTACATCACCGTCTCTCACCTTTGGCATCGCCAACCGGGGAAAAGCCCACCCCTGTATCTGAGCCAATAGCTTGACAGGCCTCACCATCACGTCTATCGAGCTCTGCCTATACCCCTGCTGACGCAAGTAGCATAAATACCTTACGACATCATCTCTGTCATACTCGCTCTTACTTCCACAGCACCCCTCAAACTTAGTAGTCAAACGTCGCCAACGCCTAGCAGTCTCGATATCCTTTCCTCTTGCCACCAAGTCCATATATATATTTTCAGCTACGCTCGCCATCTTCTACACCTCCTATTTGACTTTCCCAAAGCATTCCTCTAAAATCTCTGCGCTAATCTGCCAGTTGAACATGTACATCACGTTCTAAAGTAGAAGAGGCATACTTAGTTGACTGTTCGCCCATGTTGACTTAAAATATAATTTCATGCATACTTGCCCACATAGCTCAGTAGGTAGAGCACGTTCTTGGTAAGAACGGGGTCACCAGTTCGAATCTGGTTGTGGGCTTTGAAATAAAAGGAGGCTAAAATGGCTAAGAAAGTTTATGAGCGTGTTAAACCGCATATGAATGTGGGCACCATAGGACATGTCGATCATGGGAAAACCACACTGACTGCGGCCATGACCCAGGTATTATCCAAAGCAGGCCCTACGCAATTCCGCGCCTTTGATTCCATAGATAACGCTCCTGAAGAAAAAGCTCGTGGGCTGACGATTGCCATTTCCCATATCGAGTATGAGACTGATAAGCGCCATTATTGCCATGTTGACTGTCCCGGGCATGCTGACTATATCAAGAACATGATAACAGGAGCTGCTCAGATGGATGGAGCTGTTTTGGTGGTCGCTGCCGATGACGGTCCTATGCCACAGACCAGGGAGCACATCCTGCTAGCCCGGCAGGTAGAAGTTCCGCGCATAATGGTGGCTCTCAATAAGGTAGATCTAGTGGACGACCCAGAGCTGTTGGAGCTGGTGGAGATGGAGGTAAGAGACTTGCTGAAGAAGTACAACTTCCCCGGGGATGAAATTCCTGTCGTGCGAGTAAGTGCTCTCAAGTCTCTGGAGTGTGGTTGTGGCAAAAGAGATTGCCAGTGGTGTGGACCAATATGGAAGTTGTTGGATGCCATAGATGAATATATCCCCCTACCCAAGAGGGAAAGGGATAAACCATTCTTGATGCCGGTAGAAGACGTATTCAGTATCAAAGGACGAGGTACTGTGCCTACAGGCCGAGTGGAACGTGGCGTAGTCAAAGGCGGTGACGAAGTAGAGATAGTAGGATTAAAGGAGACAAGGAAAACGGTAGTGACTAGCCTGGAAATGTTCCACAAGACTATGAATGAGGCGGAGCCAGGCGATGCCATCGGGCTCCTATTGCGGGGCGTGGAACGGGATGATATAGAACGGGGTCAGGTTATAGCAGCGCCAGGGTCAGTCAAGCCTCATACGGAAGCCGAGGTTGAGGTATATATTTTGACCAAGGAAGAAGGTGGCCGGCACACACCTTTCTTCAATGGTTATAAGCCCCAGTTTTTTATCAGGACTCTGGACATTACAGGGGAAATAAGTCTTCCCGAGGGTGTAGAGATGGCTATGCCTGGTGATAGCCTGGCTCATATGAAAATTAAGACCATTTATCCTGTAGCTATGGAGCAAGGGTTACGCTTTGCTATCAGGGAAGGCGGCAGGACAGTTGGGGCTGGTGTGATTAGTAAGATTATCGCATAAATATTGACTCTTACTCATTTTGCAGACTTTTGAATAGACGTGGCTAAAAAGAAGGGCGATTTACGCGTAATTATCCACCTAGCTTGCAATCAATGCTCGCGGAGAACATATACTACGACGAAGAACAAGAAGAATGATTCGCAGCGGCTGGAGTTGAATAAGTATTGTCCTCATTGTCGTAGCTACACTGTTCATAAAGAAACAAAGTAAATCATGACAACTCGCGCCAACAAAACAGTTACCAAATCCGGTCCAGAAAAAAAATCAAAGTTCCATTTCGTTGTTGAGGTGGTAGCTGAGCTGCGGAAAGCACACTGGCCAACAAGGCAAGAGGCTTTGAGGTTAAGTATTATGGTGCTGGTTGTGTGTGTTGTTGTGGGGTTCATTTTGTACGGCTTCGACTTGGCCTTCACAAACTTATTCTTGCTGCTAGGTGATTAGTATAGATGATTGATGGGGAATGGTATTTATTATACGTCTCTTCGGGTCACGAAGAGCAAGCCCGAAGGAACTTAGAGCAGCGTATTAAGTACATGGATGTGGGAGACAAGATATTTGATGTGGTGATACCGACAACTAAAGAGATTGAAATCAAGGCTGGAAAGCGGCATACGATGACCAAGAAGGCCTTCCCGGGTTATATCATGGTGAACATGAAGCTAGATGAGCATAGCTGGGAAATAGTACGCAATACCCCGGGGGTGGCTGGCTTCGTGAGCGCTGGTACCAAACCTGTTCCTTTACCCAAACAAGAGGCGGATGCCATCTTACAACGTATAGAGGAAGCGCCTACTGAAGTTAAGATGACTTTTAAGGAAGGTGATAGTGTACGGGTAACGAGTGGGCCTTTTATTGATTTCATCGGCAAAGTGGATCAAGTTAATCTGAACAAAGGTAAGGCAACAGTCTTGCTATCGCTCTTCGGCCGAGAGACACCTGTAGAATTGGACCTCCTGGGGATAGAAAGGATATGACACGTCTCGATTAGAAACCGACAGCGCAATGAAAGAGAGAAACAGTAATGGCTAAGAAGGTAAAAGCAATCATTAAGCTGCAGATACAGGCAGGTAAAGCTACTCCGGCACCGCCTGTGGGGCCGGCTTTAGGGCAACATGGTATTAATATCATGGCTTTCTGCAAGGAATATAATGAAAGAACGGCTTCTCAAGAAGGTTCTATTATCCCTGCTGAGATAACTGTATATGAAGATCGCTCCTTCACCTTTACGACCAAGATGCCACCTGTTTCTGACTTATTGCGGCGTGCTTTAGGGGTAGAAAAAGGGAGTGGTAATCCCGCGACTGAGAAAGTAGGCAAGATAAGCAAAGATAAACTTTATGAGATCGCGCGAAACAAAATGAAGGACCTCAATACAACTGATGTTGATAAGGCAGCAAAAACTATCGCCGGCACAGCTCGAAGCATGGGAGTTGAGGTAGAACAAATCTAGGTTCTTAAAAATTCATAGAATTTTGAGGGTATAAGTAAGTGGAAAAACACGGTAAGAAGTACCAGGAAGCGAGCAAACTTGTAGATAAGTCGAAAAGCTATGCCCCGGAAGAAGCAATCGAGTTGGCCAAGAAGGCCTCTTACGCTAAGTTTGATGAGACCGTTGAGCTCCATTTGAGGATGGGGGTCGATCCCCGCAGCGCTGACCAACAGGTGCGTGGTGTAATTCTATTGCCTAATGGACTGGGGAAGAAGACACGTGTGCTCGTCTTCGCCCAGGGTGAGGCGGTAAGGTTGGCTCAAGAAGCAGGTGCTGACTATGCAGGAGCAGAAGAGCTTATTAAACAGATTGAAGGCGGCTGGCTTGAGTTTGATGTGTCTATTGCTACCCCTGATGTGATGCCCAAGGTGGCCAAGCTCGGTCGTATCTTAGGGCGGCGAGGCTTAATGCCCAATCCCAAGTCTGGCACTGTGGTACAGCCTCAAGACCTGGCTCGGGTCATAGCTGAAGCTCGCAAAGGCCGGGCAGAATTTCGTCTGGACAGGACAGCTATTATCCACTTGCCCATTGGCAAGATCAGTTTTGACAAGGACAAGCTCTTGGAGAACCTGGCAGCAGCGATCGAAGCTATTGTTAAAGCGAAGCCCAGTGGGTCTAAGGGGCAATACATCAGAAGTGCGTTTCTGTCCACTGCCATGGGGCCAGGATTCAAACTGGATATTACATCTGTGCTTGCTGTGTCAAGTCTTTTAAGCCGGTGACCTGACCACAGGCCGGCAAATTCCACAAGTCCATGTATTGAAGGAAGTTGTTGTATTGATGCCTGTGCCTCCCAGTGGTGGCCCAAACGGTATTCGTCATATCGATTTGAATCCAAACAAAACTCAATAAATGAAAGCTCTGATGGTCTATATCTCCGTGCATCACGGCAATACTGAAAAAGTTGCCAGGGCGATGGCAAAGATCCTCGATGCCGACTTGGTACAGGTGAAGCAAGTGGATGCCATTATGCTTGAGCAGTATGACTTGATTGGTTTTGGCTCAGGGATTTATTTTGGCAAACATCATGAAAGCCTTTTGGATTTTGTTGATAAGCTGCCCGTGGTCAAAAACAAGAAAGCATTCATTTTTTCCACAAGCGGACTGAGGAAAATACCGTTTGTCCACGATTTCGATAAACCACTGAGGAAGAAGCTGCAACGGAAAGGGTTCGATATTATGGGCGAATTTTCTTGCCGGGGACTTGATACGTACAGGGCAACTAAGCTGGTTGGAGGAGTAAACAAGGGCAGGCCCAATGCCGAGGACCTAAAACAAGCAGAAGATTTCGCCAGAGACCTCAAGAACTCTGGGGACTCATATCTCAATCAGATATTGTTGTCCAATTAACGGCTCACCAGCCGTTTCCCCAGTTCTTCAGCTTCCCCCATCAGCGCTTCATTATCTGCAATCTCGCCGGCCTTCATCGCGCTGCCATACACCATACCAACAATCCTTGATCCTGTGTAACGGAAAGCATCTTGAAATGCCCGCAGTGCATTCACACAACCGGATTTGACTGGATCGACGTCACCGTAGCTCATTGCGATGGCGATTCGTTTGCCCGCAAAAGGATTATTGGCATAAGCAGTGAGTGCGTAACAGCGATCCATGAATATCTTTGTCTGAGCGGACATGGTAAACCAGTAAACCGGACTGGCAATTACCCAGGCGTCTGCCTTTATTAACTTCGGGTATATTTGTTGCATGTCATCTTTGACCGCACATCCTTTGCTATCGTGCTTTTGGCAAGTATCACAACCCCGGCAGGGGCTGATCTTTAGGCCCTGAAGGAACAAAGTATCCACCTCTGCGCCAGCGGATTTTGCCCCACGCGAAATCCGGGCTGCTAAGGTAGAGCTGTTTCCTTTCCTCCTGGGACTACCTAAGATGACCAGTACTTGCTTAGTCTTTGCTTTGTTTGCCAATGTTCTTCCCTCCTAAATGATATTCAGGGAACTACTCTCTGCTCCTGATGTTAATTTCCGTTCCCGTCGCTACCTTTTTGAATATCGTGGCATCGCCTATGACCTTGCCGAATACAGTAACCGGGCTGGCCGGGCGAATTTCATCTCTCTGGCTCACTGGGGTGAGACCGTAGAAGATGCAGAACGCATTGCCTTCAGGCCAGTAACCTAAATCTCCTATGCTTACCACTTCTTGCCCAGCCTCCAACTTAAGTCTAAGGGGAATCGAGAAGTATATTTCGTCTCCCCAAAGATTGATACGGCTTCTAATGGGTAACGCTTCCCAGATTTCCTGAGCCGTCCTTGTATTATTCAGCTCAGCGTCTGCCTCGATCGCTCCTGCTGTTATCCGAATTTTGTTTCCCATATTTGCTGACCGCTTGCAGGCTTATGACTGAGCCTGTAGGAGATTGTATCGCCGGAGAAGACGAGCTAACAATCTCACTCTATCTTTCTGAACATCTTGCCCTTGGTTCCACACACGGGGCAGCTATCAGGTGGTTCTTTTTCCGAGGTGTAGCCGCAGACGGGACATACGTAATAGGCATAGCTCTCTTTGCTGGCACCAGGACTACCAAGGAGCTTCTGGTAAAGCTGTGCGTGAATCTTTTCTACCTCATTGGCATAATGAAATGACCGTTCTGCCTCTTTGTTTCCTTCAGCTTTGGCAGCCTCCAGCATCTTGGGATACATGTCCTTGAATTCATGGGTCTCACCTGTTATAGCTTCCAGCAGGTTCTCTTTGGTACTCTTGATCCCCTTGAGCGCTTTAAGATGATTATGGGCATGAATAGTCTCAGCTTCAGCAGCGGCTCTAAATAGCTTCGCTACCTGTGGATAGCCCTCCTTGTCAGCAGCGGCAGCAAAGGCAAGATACTTGCGGTTTGCCTGTGATTCTCCGGCAAAGGCGTCTCTCAAGTTCTGTTCAGTCTTCGACATAGCTACTTCTCCTCCTCTCGACACTAGACCTCATTGAGCGAACGGGCTTATTATACTATCGGCAGGGGACAGCCGCCAGTTTTCAGGTAAGATAGGCCGGGGTAGCAAAGTCAGTTGTCTTGTGATAGTGGCAGATCGGCAGGGTTGCGTTTCACTATTGTGCTTTCCATCAAGAGTGAGGTACCATTCTAGTTGAGCACTTTGTGTGGCATGCTCGATTATGGAGCTCGAGCCAGTTTCTGGCGAGGGGGGGAA
>JAOUFZ010000083.1 GCA_029857995.1 Dehalococcoidia bacterium | reverse complement strand
CCAGGCGTTACTCCACCGACTCTCCTCTTTGTCATTGCGAGGCTGACTCCCCCTCTGTCGTTGCGAGGAGCGTAGCGACGAAGCAATCTCGCAGCGGGATTTTGCTTTTACGCTTAGAACAGACTCTCAATTACAGAGACGGCCACGCCCCGATAAGTCAGGGCATGCAACGACAAGGCGTGAGAGATTGGGAATGACAGGGCAGCGATTGAACAGAACAAGAAATGAAGAACCTATCATTGCATCTAGAATGTGTTGGGCGTGCTATAGTTGGGATGAGAGAAAGCTCTTAGAAGCAGTACTGATGCCATTCAAGGCTGCCTGGCTGCACTTAAGAGGGATGGATGTTGAGATTAAGAAAAAAGGTGAGGGTACGGGCATAAGTAAAGGAGCCGACATGAAACTGCTGGTTCCTAAGCCGAGTCAGGTTGTTGAAGTCTTTTGGAAGGCTCGCTAATATATAGGCCATCAAACAGGTAGCCATGTTATCGTGTGCCACGAGGATAATCGACCGGTCGTGCTTTTTATTCCTCGCCATTAGGGCGACATGCCCAAAAGCTCGCTTTCCGGGCTCATCAGAGATGCCGGTCTTACCTATGACGAGTTTACCTAGTTGCTCTAGGTGAACTAGACTGGAGGGCGGGGATGGACCCCGCAGTGGAACTTTGAGCAGAGCAAAGGCTAAGAAACAGACTGAGCGGAAGCCGCCAAGGAAGGGCCTGCCCTGGTTTGCCTGGCTGCTCATAGCGCTGGGTATTGCCGGCATTGTCGTCTTCGTCCGTACGGTCCCTATGGGCCAGTCCTCCCCTGATCACACGGGGAATGCCACAGCAGCAATCGTCGACCAGCTTTCCAGCTTGCAGGAAAACGAGCAGTTTATTGCAGACGTCACCGAGGAGCTGGAGGACTACGGCTTTGAAGTCGACCTCTTCCAGGGCGATAACATTACCGTTGATTTTTACCGCCAGCTACCGACTTATGGTTATAAGGTCATCATCTTTCGCGCCCATTCCGGTCTACTGGAACAGGACGGGGAGGTAATGCTGAGGACCGTGCTCTTTACCAATGAGACATACAGCGAGTCAGGCCATGCTCTCGAACAGGTATATGACCAACTGGTTATGGGCAGGGCCGGTGAAGGTTTCCCTATGATGTTCGGGATAACTCCAGAATTCGTCGGGGCCCAGAGCGTGGTGGGCCAGGCCACTGACATGGAAGGGAGATTCGAGGATACCGTTATCATAATGATGGGCTGTTCCGGCATTGCTTTGCCAGACCTGGCTGAGGCATTTATTGATAAAGGCGCCTCGGTCTACCTGGCCTGGGATCGCAGCGTGGAGTTGTATTACGTGGATAATGCCACCCCCTATCTGATAAGACAGTTATGCTCCGAAAGGCTGACCATTGAAGAGGCGGTGGACAACACCATGGACGTCATAGGCGCAGACCCGGAATACGGAGCGGAGCTCAAATACTACTACTACCCACCATCCCACAATGGTGACAAAACGTTGAAGGAACTAATAAAATAGTGGAGGGTAATGGGTTTAGGCCAGCTACTGTTCAGCCTTGATCTCAGCCCAAAAGTGTGCTGCGGTGGCAGGGTGCACGAGCTTTCCGTGTGGCCAGGGGAGGGGGAATGGTCAGGCGAGCCTGTTGGCCCGGGCGAGCCCGCGCTCAGGACGAGAGCCGCTGGCGGGAAAAACCTTGAGGCAGAACCTTGAGCACAGCAAAAGCTAAGAAACAGAGCACGGGTAAGCTCCCAAAGAGGGGCTTGCCCTGGGTTGCCTGGCTGCTTATTGCATTAGGCATTGCCGGTGTCGTTGTCTTTGTCCGCTTCTACCTCGTGGGCCAACCATCCCCGAATAACGGGGGGGAACTCAGGGCAGTAATCGTTGACCAGCTTTCTAGCCTTCGGGAAAACGAAGAGTTTATTGCAAACGTCACCAAGGAGCTTGAGGACTACGGCTTTGAAGTTGACCTCTACCAGCGGGGTAACATTACGGTTGAATTCTATCGCCAGCTACCAACTCGTGGTTATAAGCTCATCATCTTTCGAGCGCATTCCGGCCTGCTGGCGGAGGATGAGGAGATAGTTGTGCAGACTACCCTGTTTACAAATGAGGAATATAGCTGGTTGAAACACTATGCCGAACAACTGGATGACCGGCTGGTTATGGCCAGGGTTGGCGAAGGTTATCCTATGGTGTTTGGTATACCCCCAAAATTCATCAGCGAAAGTATGGAAGGCACATTTGATGGTGCGGTTGTCATAATGATGGGCTGTTCCGGGCTCTTTTTGAGAGACCTGGCTGAAGCATTCGTCGATAAAGGTGCCTCGGTCTATGTTGGCTGGAACGGCAGCGTCGAGTTGTATTACGTGGATGAAGCTACTCCCTATCTGGTGAGACAGCTATGCTCTGGGAATGCGACCGTTAAAGAGGCGGTCGATAGCACCATGGATATCATAGGGCCAGACCCGGAACACAAGGCAGGGCTCGAGTACTACCCAACCTACCCGTCAGACAGTGGCGACAAGACACTGAAGCAACTAATAGGATAGTCGACGGTAAACACTGCGCCTGGGCTGCTGCCCGCCCTCGGTCTTTGCGTGAAGGTGTGTGACGACGGCACATTTTTTCTCCACATAGGAGCCTTCCCTCCCGCCGGGGCAGGGGGATCGTGAGGTGAGATTCTTTGCCACCACAGGTCGCGACTGGCAATGACGCCAGTGTGGCCGTATTATCAACAGCCTTGAAGCGCATGGTGTCCTCAACGGGCCTATCAGGAATCATGTGTCAGCTCATCACTCCTCAGGAGTACCTTGAGTGCTATTCGGAAAATATAAGAAAGGAGGTGATGTGTCACTAAGGTACTGCACGAGGACAAGCTATTGACACCATGTAGTAGCTATGCTACGCTAGAATAAGTTGAGGCTTGCTTGATGGGAGAGGGTTTAACTGTCAGCCCGGGCCTGACTTAAACCGAGGTTCTTCGCTCCGACAGGTCGGGGCTGAAAATGACAGAGGGGATGATTAGACCAACTTGATGTGAAAAGGAGCTGAAAATGGGCACAGGTGAGATATTCGGCCTTAATCTAGCCACATTGGTGCTAATCTTGGGGATTTTTTTCGTCATCGTGGGCATAATAATAGCCGGCGTAGTCTATCGGGAGTCACGTGAGTGGAGAAAAATGGTACTGCCCATGTTTGATAGAGAGTCCACTGAAATGGAGCCAGAATCCCCTAAGGAAGCGGGTGGCTTAACGCCCCGAATGGCGGCCTTTGGCAAGGAGATATTTGGCCGATTCTTTTCTCATATCGACGTCGCTGGCTTGCTAGGCGGCGCTGCTATCGTTATTCTAGGCATACTTATAGTCTTGATAGGACTTGCTCTGCGCAGTTAACCCTTTCCTCAGTGTCCCTCTGATGCCTTTGATAGGCCACCACGACCAAATGCCATAAATTACGGTGCTGATCAACCGGGCCATCAACCTGAGGATGAAAACTACCGCCCCTACAACCCAGCGTACTGGTAGGCTGTATAAAAGCCAGGCCGCAACTCGAGCGATTAACCGTGTGACGAAAAGGACGGCGATCGCTATGCCCTTCAATGGGAGGTTGTACAAAAGCCAGGCTGCTGCGGCTGAAATCCCCCTGAGGTAGAACAGGAGAGCTGCTACCAGCCAGCGTACAGGAGGGTGGTAGAAAAACCAGACTATGCCTAAAGGAATCCCCACCAGTATGTTCCAGAACAAGGCAGCAATGCGAAAACAACTGTCCCAGAAGACATCTCTGGCGGGAGGCCAGGTGTAGCGCCACCCTCGCACGAGCCATACCACCAAGCCCAACAAGAGCAGGAAGAGGGCGAAACATAAGACGCCTAAACCTATGACCGTTACTTCTCTTCCTAGTATCGGTAGCGAGACAGTCGGAACAGAGATACCTGCACGATCAAGAATATACTTCAGGACAAGCTCTCCCACCACCACCACGATGAAAAGAAAGATGATGTTTCTGAGTTGAGCTGCCCACCTTCCCATCCGCAGCAGCCAGGGATAGATCCAGCGCCACACGACAATAATGCCTGCTATTGTCAACACCACGGCTAACAGAAAGACTGCCAGAGCTGTCGGTATCAGCGCGAGAATCAGTAAGGAACCTACAAGAAGAATAACCGTGGCTACCGCGAGGAGCCCCGCACAGGTCATCATTTGGGCTCGTTCTCCTTAGTGCATCGGCACAAATTCACTTTGCTCTTCTTCATGGCGCCTCGCATGTTTTGCTTGAGACTCATATCAGTACTAGCAGGAAAGCTATGAAACCAACCATGGATGTAGCGATGGTCGTGGCAAGACCCATCAACAAACCCGTCAAAGCAGTCATGCCCGCACCCATGGCTACAACAATCGCTGTTAACCCGACTGCAGCTAAACAGCCCATAATCTCTCACCCTCCTTGGAGCACCGAAAGGAATCCGCTTTGCTCCTTCTGGTTCCGTCAGTCATACTTTGCTTGGGATTCACAATAGCAGCACTAGCCCTATCACACCAGCCAGTGATGTAACCACCGCTGTGAAACCAGCCAGAAAAAAACCCATAAAAGTACCGATCTGTAAAGCCATGGCTCCAATGACCGCTGCTAATGGGACGATCATTAAACAACCCATATCGTCTTGCCCTCCTTACTGCACACGAACAAATTCGCCCTGCTCTTTTTCATGGCGCTCCGCATGCTTTCCTGTACTCGACTGCCAAACCTCTTACAATTCACTTTCGCCCCTGTAGATCCTGAACCCTAACCAAATCCAAATATCAAAATCCAGATTACAATTGAAACGCAAATGCTTAGATTCTAAGACTGCTCCTATTCGTCAGTTGAGCTTTGGCATTTGTCATTTTCTAGTATCGTAAGGGGGTCCTGCACCCGCCCACTCCTCTTATTCTGTTACCTTGAATTTTGTTTCTCGATAGGCCACGACCATAAGCACGAGCAGTATCACTACTCCTATTACCACCCATACCCAGGTGGGAATCGGGGACACGCTGAACGAGCTAGAATCCGACCACGGGCTTTCATTGCCATAATCATCCACTGCCTTGACCCACCAGTAGTAGCTACCCTTGAGCAAAGCCTCTTCCTCAGGCAGTGTGTAGCTCGATGTCTGAAGGCCTGATTTGCTCCAGACATAAGTGGCAACATCGGGGCTGTCGCTTATCTGCAAGATGTAAGTGACGTTGTTGCTGCTGCCTGTTATCGCCCCCCAACGAAAAGTTATCTGTCCCGACCTTAGTCTGCTGCCCTTGGGCGAGATAGGCTGCGGGGTCGCCAGGATTTTTTCTGTTACCGTGAAGTCGGCCGAGTCTGTAGCTCCACCACCATCAGTCACTACCAGCGTTTGTCTGCCCTTAATGCTCCCTTTCGGCACCTGGAAGTTAATGACAACATTACCATTGGACAAGGTCCGCATATTCCCTGACGCGGCAACGCCACCAACGGTCACCGTTAGTCCCTGGTTACTGGAAAAACCGCTGCCGGTCAGGCTAACCGAGTCGCCGGGAGCTCCCTCATGCGGGCTGAATACTTCTATTTTGGCTCGAGTGCTGATGGTAACTGGTGCCACGGACGCGGTTATGTCACCCGAAGCCGAGATGGTATGGCTGCCGTAGGCGCTGGCCGGCAAGTCAAAGGAGTATTCCCAAGTACCGTCTCTATCAGCGGTGATACTCGTAGCCTCAGCCTGCCCGTCAAAGGTAACCCTGATGCCTGTCTCCCCCGTTGTGAACCCACCCCCCTCAACAGTAATGGTATCACCTACATAAGCCGAGCCCGGCTCAACCAGTATTCCGGCGCCCAGGGTGAAGCTGACATCAGGGACATCGCCGGCCCTGGTCACCGGTCCTGATGCGTCAACGGCATAGCTGCCGCCCTGGACAGCGGGAACAACGACGGTAGCCTGCCAGGAGCCTTTGCTATCGGCAGGGATGTTATCCTTCGCCACAACGTCAACGGTGGTCCCCTGCCTCCTGAAGATAACCTTAATGTTCTTCTCCTCACCGGCAAAGCCGGTGCCTTGTACCTGAATTGTCTGCCCCACCGTTCCTGAACCTGGCGCGGTGATTTTGGGGGTCACCTCAAAATACTTGCCCACCAAATCGTACCACACCGTACCTTCCTTGAACTGAACCCCGAATGTATAGCCACTAGCCGGGGTGGCCGGGATAGTATAATTCAGGGTCCAGGAACCCACAGTGTTGGCCTTACCCGCGGTTGCTGTGCCCAGGAAGCTAACCTGAATGTCCTGCGAGGCCGCAAAACCATTGCCGGTGAAGCTTACTTTCGTGCCCACCGGTCCCTCCTCGGGGTCAATCTTGACGAAAGAGATGACTACAAAATCTATCCTCGCCAGTTCGGAATAGTCTTCTCTGGTTAGAAAGACACCATAGGTGCCTTTCACAGTCTCGGGGACAGCGAACTCCACCGTGTGATTTCCAGCTCCGGTTGCTGTGAATGTCCCTTTAACATTGGCTGGTGTGCGAGAATTCCAGCAGATGCGATATGTGCCAGCCAGGTCAACGGTCGCCCTTGCTTCGATTGAGTCACCGCAGTACCCGGAAGCTTGGGAAAGGCTAATGGCTGCTGGATCAGCCAGAGCCGGTTGCGGCAATATCAAGATTAGTAACAGAAACCCCGCTGCAATGCCAGGCCATACTCGCTTTATACTCGCTCTCAACTCTCGTAGCAGATAAGTTTTCCCCAAGAAATTGTGTCCGGACGAGTCTATGGAATATGACACACTATACGCACGTTTCAGGAGAACTAAACTGCCATCACCTCTCTTCTATTCAAGCAAAAACATAATATCCTCACTTCGATAAGTTTGTCAAGATAAGGGGGCTTTTCTGTTAAATTGTGGGGAAAGAGCTTCGGGAGGGTATCAACCCCAAGAGCATTCTTGGCCAGTACACATCGATATGCCCCGGACCATAAGGTGCGTGCTTTGGTGTCTTGGTCTTGGCGTGGGGGAAAGAGGGGCGGGGCTCGTCGCCGCCTGGCTAGAGTCTGAATCCTGGTCCCGATAAAACCGAGAACCTCTAAACGCCGATTTCATCCCGACAGTTATGACACAGCCTGATTGTCGGGACAAAGTCGAGACAAATCCAAATATCAATCCCGATTTAATCGGGACAAAATCCTGAACGTTTTGAGCATTGGTATCTCATGTTTTGATTATTTCATCTTTTGATTGTTTCATGTTTTGATATTGTTTGGGACCCGGCTCGGAGGCGTC
>JAOUFZ010000082.1 GCA_029857995.1 Dehalococcoidia bacterium | reverse complement strand
AAGCTTGCTGGTGATTCTGCCCACAGTCATAAGTGGGAGCTGGAGGCATAATAAAGAGAAGGCGGTTCGTTGGAAAATGGCTTTGATTTTGGGCTCATGTGCCCTGGTCGGGGGCCTGGTTGGAGCTACCGTGGCGGCCCATCTTCCTGGGGGAATACTAAAGATAGGCTTTGGCGGACTGGTTCTGGCTGTCGCAGTATGGATGGGCCTGGGAATAATGCCCAAGTTGAAAAGAGAGGATGCAGAGCCACGGGAAAATCTCGGGCTTGTAGCGGCTTGCGGATTTCCTATAGGCATAGTAAGCGGCTTGACTGGAATTGGCGGCGGTGTACTAATAGTCGCTGTGTTGGTGTTAGCATTGAACTTTCCCATGCACGCTGCTGTAGGAACATCGGTGGCTTCAATAATACTTGCCAGCCTTGGTGGTATTGTTGGCTATATCGTAAACGGACTCGGGGTATCTGGATTGCTGCCCTATTCCCTGGGCTATGTGAATCTGCCCATATGGTTATGCCTGGTAGCCACCAGCATCCCGATGGCTCAGCTTGGAGCCCGGGCAGCACATGCCCTGCCGGCCAAGCCGTTAATGTATATCTTCATTGCTTTCATGGTCTACGCAGGCTTAGAGATGATTGGTGCCTTTAACTGGATACAGGGTCTCTAGCTCCAATAGGCA
Organism: Dehalococcoidia bacterium; assembly: GCA_029857995.1. GTDB lineage: Bacteria > Chloroflexota > Dehalococcoidia > GIF9 > AB-539-J10 > RBG-13-51-36. The sequence continues at coordinate 6,652 of JAOUFZ010000082.1, read as the reverse complement.
CCCAAAATCGGCGACGTCGCTGCACCGACTGGTCTACCAGAGTATGCTGCACATGGATCTTAGAAACTCGAACTGACCAGAGTAAAGGCAGACAATGAGCAGCAGCCCCAGAATTATCAGTATTGTGGCACCCACTGGTCTGGAATACTTTGCATATCGGTCTCCCAGGCTTGAAGTCACAGCAAAAGCGGCTGTGCCGAAGATAACGAGGTCGTCAAGCATAAAGAAGAAAACATACAGCAGGATGTAGCCATAGTATTGGAGGGCGGAGAGACCAGCCAGGGACAGAACTCGTGTGAAAACCGCTGGGAGTGCTGCGGAACAGACGAATTCAACAGAGTTCACCGCAAAGGCCAGAGCTATGATTCCCACTATCGTTCCCAAGGTTATGGGGGAGGAGACAATCTTTTGCACTTTGGTCATGGTCTTTTTTCGTGATTCTTCGTCTGTGACTTCACAGACAATGGCGCCTTTTGTTTTTATGACTTCCCTTATTTGCAGCATCCCTCCACCCAGGGCTACGAGTCCGATCACAACTGTCACCGGCTTGACATAACCGATGAACAAGAAAACATTGAGCCATGCTGTCATAAACAGGAAATACAGGATTCCTGAAGCCAAGACAAAGGAGCCGACAATCAGCCATATTCTTTTCCTGTCTCTCAAGGTCGCTACCAGAGATATGAGGTAGACAAGTACCCACATGGCACAGGGGTTGAAGCCATCCACAACTCCCAAGATTACTGCCAAAGCTGGAAGCGAATAATCGGCGAGTACAATCTCCCCAAACCAAGGTAGCACAATGGTGTCTCGGGGTTCTTCACCTGTCGGAGGGGGGCAATTTCCGGCCAGACATTGCTGCAAAGCTTCTTCAATCGCCCTGCCCGATGTCTCTTCGGACTCCCAATCACCGAATACTTGGTTCCCGAAGATTGTTATAGGAAAGCCCAGCTCATATACTATCCCTCGCTCCTCAAGCATCTGATCCAGCAGGGCACGCCCTTGAGGCGTAGCGGAATCGTGTTCTAGGATCTGAATCGAGGGATATGTATCGGTTAGCCTGTCATTGAACGGCCTTTGATCAGCGCAGTGTGAACAGCCGGTAACGTAAAAGAAATGGACCTCATATCCTTCACCGGTGCTTGACGTTCCCTGACTCGTGAATCCGATGACTATTCCCAAGATTATCAGGGATATGATCAAGTATCTCTTGAAGCGGTCCCCGAAGGTGTTCCTCAGGAAATTGGTCAAACTGTTGTACATTGACAAATGCCACCTCAAAATGGCCTCCACTGTTTAGGATCTTCAACATGAGGCGCACATGGCGCGGTGGTTGTCACCCGGAAGACTATGCCCAGACCTAGAATTGCTATTTGTCTCCTAACACCCAAATGTACATGGTGAGCAATTCACCACGTTCAGAATTACGTTCCTACTAGCCATATTGTCGGCGATATCAGACACTACTACCGTGACTGCAACGTCAATGCTGCCGGATGGGTTCGGGGCAGTCCAGGTAATCAAGGAGCCCTCTCCGGAAAGCTCGCCGCCATCGCACGACCAGTCGTAAGACGCTTCGCCGCTAACGTCTGAGACAATGCACTCAATAGCATACTTTTGTTCTTTCCCGACTTTATATCCCCAGGAGTATGTCTTCAGGTAGCAATGTTCCGCCGTGACAAGCAAGGCTTCGATAATCGGTGGTTGCTCCGTCGCCACGCTCACAGGTAGCATTCTCGTATCCGAGCTACCATGAGCATCCTTAAGCACAACTGTTACGTTGTATATGCCAACCGCTTCAGGAGCAGTCCAGTTTACAGCTGCGCCTGTGCCAGAAATATCACCTGCGGTGGCTGTCCACTCATAATTCAAGTCGTCGTCATCGGGATCTGAAGCGGTACATGTAAACTGGAGAGCACCCGAGGGCAGCGTCCAGTCGGCATCGGCTACCAGGCCAGTAATGGTTGGCGCCCTATTGGCTCTCACTTCGATGGTTACCTGTTTCGTGGCTTCCTCACCGCGCCCGTCGGTCACCGTGACTGTGACATTGTAGGAGCCTACTTGTTCAGGAGCTGTCCAGTTCGCGGCTGCACCTGCGCCAGAGATATTGCCTCCGCTAGCCGACCAGTTATAGCTTAGCGCGTCGCCATCGCGATCTGAAGCAATACACATGATCTCGCACCTTCCATTGGGAACAACTCTCTCTGGCGCTTCCAGACCCGCTATCGCGGGCCGATGGTTAGCTAGCATGGTGTACAATAGAACTGCAATTACCACCACTGCCACCACAATTCCCGCGATTACTAAATATCTTCTTTTGTTCATCAGTTACTCTCCTGAAAGTTTTTCTATTCAACCACGTATCCGGAACATCGCATATATTACCACTTCTGTAAGGGCGGTGGAAGCTGTAATTTCAATGACCTTCTCGCTATCTCCTGCATGAAGCTCTCTGTTGTGCACGTCGCCATCGGGAAAACTACGCCTCGGCTAAAATCGCTATTTATCTCCCGATTCTATCCAAACTCACATGGTGAACAATCCACCACTTCGAAGACTACGTTCTTCCTGACCCAGTTAGCTGCGCCATCAAATACTTTTGCCGTGACTGTAACGTAACCAGATGTATCCGGGGCAGTCCAGGTAATCAGAGAGCCCGCACCGGAAATCTCGCCACCATTGCATGACCATTCATAAACCAGCTCGCCGTTCGTGCCCGAAGCAATGCACTCAATATAGTATTCTTTCGTTTTCCCGACCTTGTACCCAGTACTGGTTGTCCTCAGATATTTGGGCTCTTTGGCAGTTACAACCAGCTCCTGAATGCTCGGCGGAGGGCCATCTGACGCGATGAGGGTTAGAAATCCCGTGTCTTTGTCGCCATGACCATCATCAACCACAACTGTGATGTCGTACATACCAACTTCTTCGGGAGCAGTCCAGATTGCTACTGCGCCTGTGCCAGAAATATCACCTCCAGTCGTCATCCATTCATAACTCAGCTCATCGCCATCAGGGTCTGAAGCAATACACGTCATCTGGAGGCTGCCCGAAGGAGCGATCCATTCTGCCTCGGCTTCCAGACTGGTGATGATTGGCAGGCGGTTGGTTACCGTCGTGCAGGATGAGGCCAAGAGCAGCACTGCTGCCGCCACAGCTGCTAGACCGATTCTTATCAGGGTATCTTTCACGGAACCGATTTTGTCCAAGGCTTCACCCGGGTTACCATACATATTACCACTCTTTTGAGGGTGATGAAAAGTATCGTTTGAACGACTTTTCAGGCATATTCCCTGTAAAGTGCCCACGGTGTACAGGTCGCCACTGGCTAGACTATACCCTTGGCTCGGGTTGCCATTTATCTCCTAACACCCAAAGAAGCATGGTGAGCAGCTCACCACGGTGAGGATTATGTTCTCACTGGCCATACTACCACTGATATCGGACACTATTACCGTGACCGTAACTTCAACGGACGCATCTGGGGCAGCCCAGGTAACCAAAGAACCCTCTCCAGAAAGCTCGCCACCTGTACATGACCATTCGTAAAACAGTTTGATGTTCGTGTCTGCAGCGATGCACTCAATATCATACTCTTGTCCTTTCCCGACGTAATATCCTCCGGAGTATGCTTTGAGGTAGCAATGTTCCGCCGTGACATTCAAGGCTTCGATATTCGGTGGCTGCCCTGTCACTACGCTAATAGGCAGCGAATCTGTAGCTGAGCTACCATGGCCATCCCCAACCACAACTGTGATGTCGTACGTACCAACCTCTTGGGGAGCAGACCAGTTTACAACCGCGCCTGTGCCGGAAATATCACCGCCACTGGCTGACCACTCATAACTCAGATCGTCGCCATCAGGGTCTGAGGCAGTACATGTCACCCGGACACTGCCCGAAGGAGTAGTCCATTCTGCATCGGCTGTCAGGCTGGCAATTGTCAGCGGGTTATTGGCTCTCACTGTGATCGTTACATAATCCAAGACTTCGCCACCGTGCCCATCGGTCACCGCCACTGCGACACTGTAGGAACCTTCAGATGCAGGGGCGGTCCAAGTAACCGTATCTCCGTCGCCACTTACTTCGCCTGCGCTAGCCGACCAGTCATAGCTCAGCTCGTCGCCATCAGGGTCTGAAGCAGTACACACCACCTGGAGACTGCCCAAGGGAACGACCCATTCTGCCTCAGGTTCCAGGCTGGCGATAATCGGCTGATCGTTGGCTGATGTCGTGCAAGATGAGGCCAACAACAGCACTGTTGCCACCGCGATTACCGTAATTACTAGACATCTCTTTCTGTTCATTAATTTCTCTCCTCAAAACGCTGTCGTTCAGGCCCGGGTCCAGAGCATCACATAGTATATTAACACTTCTATATTGGATTTGTGAAGAGCGGTAACTCCTGTCGATTGTTGCAACGCTGACTTCAGCCAGTCGGAGCAATCTCAGCAGCAGATAAGACATTGCCGCGCGGAGTTTACCTCGAACCAGGTTAGATTCTTCGCTTCGTTCAGAGTGGCACCTCCCTCTTGGCATTACGAGGCACGACCGTGCCGAGCCAATCTCGATGGAGCCGACCGAATTGCTTGCACCTTTCACGTGCTCGCAATGACAGGGGGTAAAGTGCTCAGGATGGCAAGTGGCTTCCAGAGATTGATATGGGTACCGGCATTATTGAATTGGCAGGAAGATTCATCCTAGCGGCAATATTCTCGCTGAACGTGGTAATCCCGACCGACATCTCTGGTGCTTGCTGACTATGCAGCTGAGATTACCCTTACTTCGTGTCCCACCCCAACGCCAAGAAAATCGCAAGCGCTTCCGTCTCTCAGAGATATTTCAAGATAACCGCTGCTACCTACGACAGCCATTACCCCCTCTTTTTGCGCGTAGTAGTCGCTGATGCCCTGGATGCGCTGCCCAGTTACCTCAATCACGATGTCTTTCCCGGGTAAATTGTTGCTCCTGATATTTGTAATCAAGTTGCCAAAGCGATCAACGTGCAAAACTTGGCCGACCAGATTACCATCTGGGTCAAGCGACGGCTTCGCTATAGGAAGAGCATGCAGGGAGCTGATTTTCTCTCCGAATTCATAGGGGGATATGCCTAGAGAAAGGCCAGCAGCCACAGGGGCAAAAATGTCTCTTCCATGGAAGGTAGGGCTGACCGGGTGGCGCCAGAAGCGAGGGTCTGTAATAGCCGCAGCTTCAAGGCCCTTCTTGAATACTATCTCTGTAGTTGGCTGATTTACCAGGCTCTGCCCAGTAAATTGGGCAACTACATTGGGAAATACATCATCGATTACATAGCTGAGGATGCCGTTATCGGGAGCAACAAAGATAGCCGAAGGCGTTTTCAGTATTATTCCCCGGCGCTCACTGCCTACGCCAGGGTCAACAATAGCCACGTGAACTGTTTGCTTGGGGAAGTAACGGTAAGCAGCATTGAGTATGAAAGCAGCCTGAAGGATGTCCTGCGGCCTGATAGAATGACTGACGTCTATGATACTAGCTTCAGGGTTGATGTTTAGGATAGCACCTTTCACAGCGGCAACGTAGGCATCATCATAACCAAAGTCGGTAGTCAGGGTTATTATGGGACTCATCTATAGATACTAAGGCTGCGCAGCAATTAAAGTAGCCAGAACCACAAGCACGACGGCTAAGATTATGGTCAGCTTTAGAAGTGTGCTCTCTATCCCTCGCCGAGTGCGATACACCGAGTCGGCTTGCCCGAAGATACCCCCTATGCCTCCGCCGCGTAACTGGAACAGCACAGTGGCAATTAAAGCTGCCGATACTAGTATCTGAGCGACTAAAAGATACGTAGGCAATTCATTTACCTCCTAGCTCCTGCATAATAATCTCTCTTACCACGCCTGGATTAGCTCTTCCTCTGGTAGCTTTCATTACCTGCCCTATAAGAAACGTCAGAGCTGGCTGTTTGCCGGAAGTATAGTCAGCCACTGCCCCGGCATTCTCAGCCATCACCTGTTTTACCACTTCCTTTATTTCACTGGCATCGCTAATCTGGCTGAGTTTCTTTTCTCTTATGATATCGCCAGCTCCCTTGCCAGTCTGAAACATCTCTTCAAGCACCGCTTTTGCCGTTGGTCCGCTTATAACACCATTATCCACCAGGACAAGCATGTCTGCCAGATGCTTCGGGCTTATTTTAGCATTTTCAACCTCAGTGTTGGTAGCGTGAAGCAGTCGGCTGAAATCTCCCAGAAGCCAGTTACTAGCCATCTTCGCCTTGCCAGGACCGGCCAGTTTAACACAGTCTTCAAAATAATCTGCCATGAGTCTGGAGCCCGTTAGGATATTAGCATCGTACAAGGACAAGCCATATTGGGTCATAAATCGGTCTCTACGGGCTTCAGGTAATTCAGGAAGTCTGGCTCTGATTTCCTCTATCCAGGAGCGGTCCAAAACCAGCGGAAGCAAGTCAGGTTCGGGAAAATATCGATAATCCTCAGCATACTCTTTAGTCCTCTGGGTCACTGTTATCCCCGTTTCGTCTATCCAGCCTCTGGTCTCCTGCACCAGTTCTCCGCCTTCCTCAAGCACCTTTCCTTGTCGCCCCGCTTCATACTTCAGGGCCTGATAAATTGCTTTGAAGCTATTCATGTTTTTCACTTCCACCTTG
>JAOUFZ010000081.1 GCA_029857995.1 Dehalococcoidia bacterium | reverse complement strand
ATCTCGTAGAGGACAATGGGATTGCCACGCTTCGCTCGCAATGACAACAAACGAAGGACGTCTTCAGTCAGTTTTGGGGCAGCCCTCTTTCTTTGAGCTTCTTTCTAGATATCTTCCCCGAGCTAGTTCTAGGTATGCTGTCTATAAATTCAATTCTCTTAGGGAGCTTAAAATCAGCCAGGCTTTGGCAACAAAGGTCAGACAGCTCTTTTGCCGTGGCATGTTGCCCTTCTTTAAGCACTACGAAGGCCGTAGGTATTTGTCCTCCATAACCATCGTTAATACCTACATAGGCTGCCTCAGCTACACTAGGATGGGTCAGCAGCACGAATTCAACTTCCGACGGACCAATCTTAAGTCCAGAAGACGTGACTATTATGAACGACTTCTTCTCTATATACTCCACGTAGCCCTCTTCATCCATCCTTACTAAATCTCCGGTATAAAACCAGCCATCCTTAAGGACTTGAGCCGTGAGTTCAGGAGCTTTGTAGTAACCTTTCATCACCCAGGGGGCATTGAACACAGCCTCCCCTATTTCGCCCCGGGGAACTTCCTGGCCGTTGTCATCCAGTATCTTGAGGGAACAAATTGGCTTGCCAACGGTACCCAGCTTACGACTCTTAGACGTGCTTATGGAAACGGCTGAAACTTCCGTGAGACCGTATACCTCATAAAGGGATAATCCGAACTTGTCCTCCAAAGTCTCCATTAACTTAGGAAAGGACTTTGCCCCCGCGCTAACAGCCAATCGCAGTGAACTCAGGTCATACCTTTCCAGAATTTCGTCGCGCACCATAGCCAGGGCATTATACATGGCAGGAACGCCAAAGATAACCGTGCCTTTTTCTTTCTCCACAGCCTCCAGAACAGCTCTGGGAGTGAAGTTAGGGATAAGCACGATGGTAGAGCCTGTGATAATCGAACCAAAAAGAACCTCGAATAAGCCGTAAAGATAAGAAAAGGGAACAAGGTCTATGATGACATCTTCTCTTCTCCGTTGTATGCCTGCGGAAACTATGGGGGGAGTCCCCATAAGGGAAGCATGAGTATGTACCACGCCCTTTTGCTTCCCCAGCACGCCAGAGGTGTAAAATATGGTAGCTTCGTCCTCTCCTTTTAGATCAACAGCCGGTGACACGGAAGAGCTGTTAGCCAACATCCTGGTATAAGAAGCTGCATCAACTTCAATTACGTGCTTTAGCAAAGGAATGTGAGGCAAAACTGAGGAAAGCATACGAGAAAACTTCTTCTCCGTCATCAGAATTTCCGAGTCGGAGTCTCGCAGCAAAGAATCAAGTTCAGGTGCTTTAAGCGCGGTGTTAAGCAGCACAGCTATGCCTCCACCCTTGATCACCCCGAAATAACTGATGACCCACTCTGGGCTGTGGGACATCAAGACAGCCACATGGGTACCCTTTTTCAGCCCCAGATTCAGGAGGGCATTGGCTACTCTATTAGAAGCTGCAACCAGTTCACCATAAGTAATCCTCCGAGCGCCCAGAACAATGGCTTCTTTGTGTGGGATTTTGCTGGCAGTATCTTCCAAGCTCCGTCTAATATTCATGTCAGCCTCCGGGAAAACCTGCAAGAGAGTATATCGCAATCCAAGGTATGCCGTAAAGTCTTTGCCCTCATTCAGCAGCTTAGCCACACTTTTCTTTTGTCATTGCGAGGAGCGACAGCGACGAAGCAATCTCCATGCGAGATCCATGGGCTCAACTACAACACGCTCCAGCTTCACAATCAGATTGCCACGCCCCGACAAGTCGGGGCTCGCAATGACACGGAAGGTCATAGCCCAATGTTCTAAACGCATAAGGGCACAGGGAGTAGATTAGCTGGCTATGACAAATTGCTTATGACTTTGGAGCATAGCATCGAGACCCGTAGGTAATAGGCTACGAATCACGTTGTTGGAAACAAGGGAATGGCAGAGCACACGCTTCCCGGCTAATGTGGCAGCTTCGGCAGTTGTTGTGGTTGCTGCTGGAATTGTATGGCAATCACCTCACTGCCCTCTTCAAATAGCTCGGACTTGATTTCGTGCACCAGGCCCCAGGACCGCGCTTCCTCGGGATTCAAGGTTATCCTCTCAATCATGGCATCAGTAGCGTCTTTGGCGCTTTTACCCGTGTTGGCTGCGATTACCTTGGCAATATTCTCCATGTCAATCCTCAACCCCTTTAACCTTTCCTCCAGCAGTTTCTCATCTAAATTCTGTTCCCCTCTAAACTGAACATTAACGCCGTGAAATAGGAACCGTGCCTGCGGTACTGAGAGTCTCTTCGAACCGGCACAGTACATAACAATGCCTATCGAGTCCACGCTGCCGAAATTGTGCGTAGTTATCGAAGCAGGCAACCCCTTCAAATAATTATATGCGCTCAAACCATGAATGACTGAACCTCCCGGTGAAGAGAGAAGGATGATGAAATCTTTTATCCCTTGCTTCATTTTCTGGTCAACGGCACTCATCAGAGCATTGACCGTGGCATCAATCACCGGGGCGAAAAACCTGATCACAACTGGTTTCGTAGCCATGTTGCCTCCTCCTTCTAGCTTATACTCTAACTCATTTCTGTGAATCTGCCTTGATTATAGCAAATATCGTAGAATTAGGAGGTAATCTAACGACCCTCTCCCGCGAGCTCAAAACCGAGGTTGAGAAGCCTGGCTGTGCTATACTTACACACAGGAGTCAGCTATGAAAGATACGGGCAAAGCTAATCTCAGAAGCAAGCTGGAATCTCTGGCCAAGGATATGGGATCAACTTACTTCGGTATAGCTGACCTTGCTCCTGCCACACGGCGTATTTCCGAGCAGAGCGGAGAATTCTTAACTCAGTTTCCCCGAGCTGTTTCTCATGGCTTCGTTCTTGCAGATGGCATTTTAAATACGCTGGTCCATCATAAGAATATCGCTGCCCTGAGTAATTATTGGTATTACGTGTATCAAATCGTAAATCCCCGCATAGACTCAATTTCCTTGCTGTTGGCCCAATCCCTGGGTAGAGCTGGTTTTCAAGCTTTCCCTGTCCCGTCGTCCCAAACAGTGGATAGAACCAAGCTTACTGGCACGTTCTCCCATAAATTAGCGGCTCATTTGGCCGGGATGGGATGGATTGGTAAGAGTGCGTTGCTCATTACACCGGAACACGGCCCCCGCGTGAGGTGGGGTACGGTGCTCACAGATGCTCCGTTAGAAGCGGGAACGCCTGTGGATGAGATGTGCCGTGACTGCAATTCATGTGTGAAAGGTTGTCCGGCCCATGCCTTTACAGGACAGGCTTTCGATAAGCCCAGACCGAGGAGCGAGATATTCGCCGCTGAAGCATGCGACCACTATCTAAGCAAACGAGAGACTTTTCACAGGGCTTGCGGTATATGCGTTTATATCTGTCCGTTCGGCAGAAACAAATAAGCCAAGACTTTCCTGGGTAGTCTCCGCAGTTTGCTTTTCACAATCTGCGTCTTGTCAGCGACATCTCTGCACAGCCATTCTAGCTATGGTAATATTATAATCGACGGAGCCTTATGAGAGACGTAAATAAGGTCAAGCAGAGAATAGAAGAGCTGCGGGAGACAATCAATCACCACAATTACCGCTACTACGTGCTGGACAGCCCCGAAGTCAGCGATGCCGAGTACGATGAGTTGATGAAGGAGCTCAGGCAGCTTGAGCATGAGCATCCTGAGCTTGTTACCCCGGATTCTCCCACGCAAAGGATCGGAGCACCTCCTGTAGAGGCGTTCGGGGTTGTCGAACATCCCCAGCCTTTGCTGAGCCTGGCCAATGCTTTTTCTTACGAAGAACTGGCAGCCTGGCATAAAAGAGTAAGCAACCTTTTGGGCGGGCGCCAGTTTGACCTTGTCTGCGAACCCAAAATCGACGGGCTGGCGGTAGCCTTGACCTATGTTGATGGATTGCTCGTCACAGGAGCAACCAGGGGAGATGGCTACCGTGGTGAGAACATCACACAGAACTTGAAAACCGTCAGAAGCATTCCCCTTTCCGTACCCAAGGATGCGCCGCCCAGATTTGAAGTTCGCGGTGAAGTCTATCTTCCTAAAGCTGGCTTCAAGAAGCTCAATGAAGAAAGGGCCAAGGAGGAGCTGCCGCTCTTTGCCAATCCCAGGAACGCTGCCGCCGGCTCGGTAAGACAGCTCGATTCCAGCATCACCGCTCGACGTCCTCTCGACATATTCGTCTATGGACTGGGCTGGGCTGAAGGCAAAGCGGTGCCTGACACTCACTGGGAAATCATGCAATACCTCAAGTCCCTGGGCTTCAAGATAAACCCCAATATCGCTTTGGTCCGTTCCCTCGATGAGGCGGAGAAATACCATCAGAGCTGGGCAGAAAGCCGGGAAAAGTCTCCCTACGAGGCTGATGGCATAGTGGCCAAGGTCAATTCCATTGCCCTTCAGCAGGAGCTGGGCACTGTGGCCCACGAGCCCAGATGGGCCATTGCCTATAAGTTCCCCGGCGTTCAGGGCACCACAAAGCTACTTGACATCGGCATAAACGTGGGCAGAACGGGCAGCCTTAACCCTTACGCTATTCTAGAGCCAGTTCGAGTAGGTGGCGTGGTTATCAGCTCGGCAGCATTGCATAACGAGGAAGACATTCACCGCAAGGACATCAGGATTGGAGACTGGGTCGTGGTGCAGCGCGCTGGCGAGGTCATTCCTGAGATTGTAGAACCTATTGTCAGCCGCCGTACCGGCAAGGAGAAAGTCTTCCACATGCCCGCCCGTTGCCCTGTCTGTGGTAGCGAGGTCATAAAGCCCGAAGGCGAAGCCATGCACCGGTGCACCAACGCTACCTGCCCTTCTCAAGCCCTGGAGAGAATCAAACACTTTGTCAGCCGCGGGGCCATGGATATAGATGGCGTGGGTGAAAAGCTATGCCAGGCTTTGTTCCAGGACGGTTTGATAAAGGATGCTGCCGATTTGTACTACCTCACCAGGGAGAAGCTGCTCAGTCTGGAAAGAATGGCCGACAAAAGCGCCTCCAATGTACTTAGCTCCATCGAGAAAAGCAAGAATAGACCCTTAGCCCGGGTCATCTTTGCCCTGGGAATCACTCATGTGGGTGACCAGTATGCCGAGCTGCTGGCAGAGCACTTTCACAGCATAGACGACCTGGCCAAAGCGAGTGAGGAAGACCTTTCGACGATTCCATCTATCGGCCCCAAGATAGCTGAAGGCATCGTTGCCTTTTTCAGACAGGAAGGAAACACGCACATTATTGAGAAGCTCAGGAAGGCCGGTGTCAGACTGGAAAAAGAGAAAGGTAAGGAGGCCCGGTCTGAGGAACTGCCTTTGGCTGGACTGGAATTTGTTTTAACCGGGAAGCTGGAATCGTTCCCCCGCTCGGAGGCAGAAGCGAAAATAGAGGCTCTCGGTGGCAAAGCCGGCTCGGATGTCACCAGGAAGACTTCCTATGTGGTGATGGGTGCCGACCCTGGCTCGAAGCTAGCCAAAGCAGAGAAGCTGGCAACAAAGACGCTCACCGAAGCTGAGTTTCTGCAGTTTCTGGATAAGGCTGAAGACAAATTACAGTAACTATCTTAACTCTCAGTTTATCGGGATTGGATTCACTAAGCCTATCGGCCGTTACAACCTATCCCCTCTTCTCACTCGTAGACCTTTCAAATTCTCCTAACCACCTTCGGTAACGTAGAAACCTCCTCATAGAACCACCAGCTAAAGCGAAGGAGATTATGGTAAGTGAGACATCGGCAACCGACACGACGTTCTGCAACCATATAAGTGTAACCACCAGCGTTATTCCCACCAACACAAACGCAATAGCGAAACCCAAAGACGTTACCCTAGCCTTTGCCACCCATTCTCTCCTGTATGTAACTACAATGGCGTCGTCATTCTTGTTAATCGCAATACTATAGTCATTCTTACTCATAGCTCCTCTCCTATACTAAGGCCGTAAGCCCTTCACGGGTTCTCTTTTACATATATCATATGTGAGCTAATGGGAGATGTCAATACACCTAAAGGATGCACTGGCATAAAGTCTGAGGACAGTTCGGGCTTTATCGAAATTGCATCCACTAATCTTATGGGGCTGTGACGCTCTAGCTCTACTTTGAGTTCGTTAAATCCAGGACGGAAGTCCCCTAACTACGATGTTTGCAGTAGTCCGGTCGCATGCATCAGGGGTCAGTGAAGTTTGAGGATAGATTATATGTGATTCCTGGCCAACCGTCCGCTGGCTTAAACAGATGCACCAAATCCAAGCAGACAATAGGCCCGCCAAATGCTCCAACGTTAAACGGGTTTGTTATGTGACTAAGCGTTACAAGCGTTACATTTGCACCGACCGCCAGCTCAAACTGTTGCTCACCTTCAAGCAAACTGACAATAACAAGGCAAGGAGTGCCTCCTACATTCTGAATTGTGACCCCGTTATCTATGCCGGTAACGGAAACCTCTGCCGCAAATCCCGGATTGTATGATAAGCCAATCAAGGCTAAAAAGACCAATGCAAGAATACAGCAGATTAGAATAGCTATTCTCATTTGCTTTCTCTCACTTCAATTATACCACCAGCCAACCATCACGTATAAGAAGCTGTGAAGCGCGCGCTCGCTGAAATCTCAGGATAGCTTGAGGCTTTGCCGGAGCATTGAGCAATCTTTGCGAAGGGATTTGGCCTTCCTTATGGAATGATGGAACGGTATTTGTCTAACCTTGTTAGCAATTTGACCATAATGTCCCATGGTACATGATAAACCAGTCCTTCCAAACGAGGATGTTCTAACTGTCAAGGCTAGATTACACAAAAGTCAGAAATGTTGGGTCGCTTTTCGTCATTTTGTGTAACGACATGACAGAAGCTTATGTGTCACAGTCAATGAGCATGAACCCAGTTGGAACGTATATCAGTGGTGATGACAGGCACCGTGCAATACCTGAATGAGAACAAGGCATTGACTTCTTTTTGGAGACTTGTTACTCTTCTTATGAGGTCTTCTCGTATTACTACCGCAGATGAGATTCGCTTATATAGAGCAATATAAAGGCAGATAAGAGATGGAGAGAACTCGGAAGCCAACTGCCGCGGGCATAGTCTGTATTATTGCAGGAGCCATTGGTGTGATCCCCGGTATAGCACTTGCTGTATTTTTCGCATTCTATGGCGCGGGATGGTTTGGCGCCATCAGTGGTGCTCCCTTAATCATATGGGGAATAGTAGCGATAGTGGGTGGTATCTATGCCCTAAGAAGAAGGAGATGGGGACTGGCGCTTGCCGGGTCTATCTGCACGCTCATTGGTTGCGTGATTTTCATCATTTTCGGGGCAATCGTCTTTCTCGGTGGTTATTCGGATAATCCAGAGGCTCTCCGATTCGGCGCCACGTGGGCCCAGACACTC
>JAOUFZ010000080.1 GCA_029857995.1 Dehalococcoidia bacterium | reverse complement strand
TTCGGTCGGCAGCGTGACTGGAAAGTGGGCTGTCGGCGGTCTGGTGGGAGGCAATCTGGGAGGAATTGTTGCCAAATCCTATTCCACCGGTGGCGTGATTGGCGATGACTACGTTGGCGGTCTGGTCGGAGATAATCAGGGCAGTGTGAGCAACTCCTATTCCACTGGTAGCGTGACTGGTGAATGGTATGTTGGTGGCCTGGTGGGGGATAATGATTCCCTGGGCATTGTGAGCAACTCGTACGCGACCGGTAGTGTGACTGGTTACTCGTTTGTTGGCGGGCTGGTCGGATCAAATTGGGGCACAGTCAACAATTCCTTTTGGGATATTGATACCTCCGGAGTGAGCGAGAGTGACGGGGGATCGGGCACGACCACAGCGGCAATGCAGGATATCGCCACCTTCACGGACACGGCAACAGAAGGACTGGACAACCCGTGGAATATAACAGCCGTCGCTCTTGGCGAGACCGACGATACCTTCGCCTGGAATATCGTTACGGAGCAGACTCGTCCCTTCCTCAGTTGGCAGCCACCGTCTTAAGACACTGGCATCCTAAGACTATTCGGTCGGCGTTTTGTAACAATTTCGCTCTTTCTTCGTTATGGATGTCGGAGGTAACGGCCAAGAAATTAAATCAAGGAGGATCATTTTGAAAAGAATTCTTGGAATGTTAGGATTGGCCCTGTTATTGGCTGCCCTTCTGACCGTGTTCGTTACAGGCAGTCTTCTGGCAGCAGGTGATAACCCTAAGGCTGCCCAGAATCACGGTGAAGGGTGTCCCTGTGATGAGCCTTGTGGTGATTGTATCCCCAATGATTGGGATTGGGGTGGACCTCCCCCACATGAACAGCCAAACGGCGTTTAGGTAGACCAAAAGTCTGGATTGATCAAGAAGAAAGGTAGCAGAGTCAGACACAGTCGGGACATAGTGGGTGATTGACACAAAGGCCGTTACCCTAGCAGCAAAGATCCCACATATTGTCCGAATGGACAGCAAGAGGAGGTCTCGCGGCCTCCTCTTGCTATTCATTCTCAAGCCTGGCAAGGACCGGTTTCCGATCCTCAACCTGCAGAACAGAGCCCAATCCAGAGCTGAAATAGTTGAATGTTCTTTATAGCATGACCTCAGTGGATGCTAAGGCCTCCGTAGGAGCTCTCAGGTTTGCTTCAACTTTGCGCCAGCAGAAAGCTACCCAACAATCTAACGGTTTGTCCACTCTAGCTCAACAAAACTCAATAATGTGTATTTGACAGTTCCAAACTTGATTGTGTTCCCTCTAGCGTGGCATATTTATCTATAGACTCCAAATGAACAGCTGTCGGATAACAGACTCTCTGTAACATTTCGGCAACGTATTCGTTAAAAGAGGTACACGAGTGAACCGCAATCGTTCCGAAGAACCAACATCAGATGAGGCGACGTTGGTTCAGAGAGCTATCGGTCATGATCCTGAGGCTTTCGGGAGGCTGTATGACATGCATGTCGACAGGGTATATAGACACATCTATTACCGGGTAGGCAATGAAACGGACGCCGAGGATTTGACACAGCAGGTCTTCCTCAAGGCCTGGCAAGCCATCCACAGATATAAAAAAACGGCAAGTCCATTTATTGCCTGGCTTATGACCATCAGCCACAACGTGATAGTAGATTTTTACCGAACTAAAAAAGACAAGGCATATCTCGAAGCTGAAGTCCTGGCTAGCGATCCAGCATCGAGCCCGGAGGGGGCAGCCGAGACTAGTTTCGAGCAGCAGCGTTTGCGGAGGGCGATTTTGCAGCTGGGCAGCGATGAGCAACAGGTGGTCATTCTGCGTTTCATAGAAGGTTTCGAGTTCTCTGAAATAGCCTCTCTGTTGAAGAAGAAAGAGGGAAATGTGAGGGTCATACTGCACCGGGCGCTGGTCAAACTCCGTAATATCCTGGAAAAGGATGAAGAACAGAGAAGCCTGTAACAAAATGGAGCGCCCCTCGTTATATTGGTTGAATGAGAAGAATTCTGTAGAGAAGGAGGTTGAAATGAAAAGGATAGCTATTATTGTGGCAATTGTAGTAGTTCTTTCTGCGCTGGGTGGCACCGTCTACGCTGCACAGGATAGTCTGCCCGGTGACACTCTTTACTCGGTGAAGCTGGGCGTCGAAGACGCAACAATGATGTTGAGTGGAGACGATGTTGCCAGAGCAGAACGAGCCCTGAACTTCGCGGCCAAGCGAGTGAGGGAGATGCTGACCCTGACTGAGAGGGAACGTCTGGGAGACCTGGGAGTTTCTGCGGACAAGTATTGCTGCGCAATGAATATGTCGCTGGTCAGAATGGAGGCGGCACTTCGTAATGGAGGATCGGATGCAGATGATATAACACAGCTCATGGCTGAGGCTATGGTACGACACGTCTCTGTATTGGATGGGGTCTATAACGTAACGCCGGACGAAGCGAAACCAGCAATGACGAGGGCCATGGAACAAGCACTAACGTGCTATCAGACGGCCATCCAGGTGCGGGAGCGGCTGAGGCTTCAAGTCTCTGGACTGCCAACCATACCCTCAACAATACAGGAGCGAGTGGAGCAACGGATACAGGAACACGCCGGAGCGGGGCAAAGCGGGTCGGGGCAAGGCGGGCCGGGGCAATAATGGCGGCTACTCCGTAGCATCTTGCAAGAGGAGAAGAGACAGAGTTGAAGAGGTTTGAAGATATACTCGTCGAGTGCATCGATGATATCAAAGCGGGCAAAGCTAGCGTCGAAGACTGCCTGAACAGGTATCCGTCTGCGCGTGAGCAATTGGAGCCGCTACTGAGGATTGCTCTTGAAATTCGAGAGCCGCCGGATGTCAAACCTGCCCCCTCCTTCAAGATAAAGGCTCGGGTCCGGCTTATGGACCAGATCCATGGTAGGCAGGTTGCGACAAGATGGCCATGGTCTCGCTATAACAGTCAAACAAAGCCAATAACTTATATAAGAAGATTTAGCCCGAGTATTGCGGGTGTCATTCTCGCAGTTGTATTAGCTGTCTCCGCTCTGGGTGCCGGTACGGCTTACGCCTCACAGGCCAGCCTGCCCGGCGATACCCTCTACCCAATAAAACTCGCTACCGAGCAAGCGGGAATGATGCTGGTGGGAGATGATGTTGCCAGGGCGGAACGAGCCTTGAGCTTCGCCGGAAAACGGGTGAGAGAGATGGTAACTCTGGCTGAAAAAGGGCGCCCGCAAGACCTGAACCTGGCTGCGGAAAAATATGGTTATGCTCTGAATATGACACTAACCGAGATAGAGCAGGCACGCAATAGAGGGCTGGATACAGGAAATGTAACGGCGCTTGTGGCTGAGGCTACGTCAAGACATTTCTTGGTTCTCGACGAGGTCTGGGATATGGTACCGGACCAGGCCAAGACAGCCATAGCACACGCGAGAAACGTATCAGAGACAGGGTATTTTCATGCTCTAGCGGCTCTGGCAAAGAATAATACTATAAGGGCGACTGAGATGAACCTAGCTGCAATGGAAGGAAGATTAAACAGGGTCAGGGCCAGGGTTGCGGGCGTGGAGGCAGTGGAGATTGCCCTGCAGCAGTTTGAGGCCATGTCCGAGTTCGGTGAAGAGATTTCCCAAATTGCCCAGGAGACAGGCTTAAACGTAACCGAGGTGGAAGAGCTTGTCGCCGAGGCAACTTCCAAGCATCTGGAAGTGCTGGCGGAGGTCTACGATAAGGTACCGGAACAAGCCCAACCGGCCATAGAAAGGGCGATGGCTAATTTGATGATACGTCATCAAAGGAGAGTCCAGGCATTGGAGCAAGGGGGTGCCAAGGTTCCTCCATCTCCGGCGATACCGGAAAGGATACAGGAGAGGGTGGAGGAAAGAATACAGGAGCAGGAAAGGCGACAGGAGCAAGAAAGCACACAGGAGCGACAAATGGAAGGGATACGGAGCGGAACAACATCCCTTGGGCTTGGCGTTTCCGATGGCGTGACCCGAGGCCAACAAAGTATATGATATACGACAGGGAACAGAAGAAAGCGAAACGATATAATCAGTCGTGGATTGTCCGAGCTTTCATAGGTAGTCCCGACTTAATAATCGACAATTCCTCTTAGGGCCAACAATCAAGCTGATAGTCAACGACCAATCTGATGTAGAAGTTGAGGACTAACAAACCACAATCCGGAACATGGACACTGGCGCCTTAGAGGCTGGTCTTTAAACCACGTAATTGGAGTTTCCACAGCTCCCGGGGTCGTTTTCTGATATCTCCTATGCACTTTTGAAGCGCGCAGTGCTGGTTTCCCCTCTTAGGTGGAATTGAAAAAAATTAGCAGAAAGGTGTTAACAATGGCAAGGAAGTAATTTATGCGGGCAGGTCAATAGGCGGAGATAGGTTGTTTGTCAGTGATGATTCTTTTGCTTGCAGCTAACTGCTGGCGAATATGCTTGGGGATAGTAAACATGGCTTGATGGGTAAGGCCATCGTAGGATTTGAGCTTTTTTGATATTCTTGTTGTAATTCTGGCGTCAATTTCCTCGGTAGTCAGTTCAGAGGGGTCAAGGCTTTGAGAAGCCGCGACAAAGCCCCATAAGCCCAGAAAGGAAGGCACATGGACCTGGTAGGGGCGGGCTATCGGGAAGACGTTTCTCAAAGTACTGGCAATAGCGGTGAAATTATCCAAGTTCATCCATTCAGAAGGTTCAGCTTGCACTGACATAATGCCAGCGGGCCCTAGTTTTTGTTTAACTATTTGGTAGAATTCCCGGGTGTATAGCAAACGTGCTGGCCCTTGCTCTAAGGGGTCAGCGAGGTCAATGATGATGACATCGAATTTGTCGCTACTTTCATCCAGATATTTTCTGGCGTCGACGAAATGAAGCTCTGCCCTGGGGTCATCGAAGGCATTCTGGTGCCAGGAGGGCAGGAAGCGGCGACAAAGGCTTACAACCTCTTCATCAATATCCACCATGACAGCCCGTTTTACCGTCTTGTGCGCCAGGACTTCTCTTAAGGTGGCACCCTCACCTCCCCCGGCAATGAATACGCTCTCTGGCCGGGGATGGGTAAGCATAGCTGGGTGTACCAGAGCTTCGTGGTAAACAAATTCATCCGCCTCGCTGGATTGAATTTTACCATCGAGGACAAGACAAACGCCGAAGCTGCCCGTATTGATAATCTCTACGGACTGAAACTTGGTTCGCCCTGAATATATCCTTTCCTTGATGCTATGCAGCATAGTAAGGTCAGGACTTATGTAATCAGAGAAGTATCTATGTTTATCAGGGTCGCTGTCTTTCATTTTACACAACCAACTTGGCTATCCTCCATAATCCCCCTGCGAAGCTCGATTAAGGAGTGGGTTTGGGCCCCCAGCCTCTCTGTTATCCATTTGGCAGCCTTCTCCGGGTCTACAGTGTTCCCACAGGTGAATACATCTACGGCAGCGTATCTGTGTTCCGGCCAGGTGTGAATGGCAATATGCGATTCAGCGATATTGACAACTCCGCTTACTCCATGAGGGGAAAAATGATAAAAGGACTCGCCCACTACGGTAGCGCCACATTGAATGGCAGCTTCGTTAAGACACTCTTTGAGAAAATTTAAGTCATCTAGCACCTCCTTATTGCAGATTTTTAGTTCTAGTAGCAGATGTCTTCCAAGCGCATACAAATCACCTTCCCTCCTTTAGATTTGTCTTGTTGCCTTGTGAGGCAACATCGCAAATTTTATAGAATGTCAGTCCTTTTAGCAATACTCTAAGGCTTTCTGTTAAAATAAACGGAAACGATACTTATGTCAGCAAGCGAACAATTAGTCACTATACGCACTGCCAAATACATGGAGGCTCAGATAATCAAGGGGCGGCTTGAGAGCGAAGGTATACCGGTCCTCCTGCGCTATGAGAGCGCCGGTTTGGTTTATGGCATCACAGTCGACGGGTTAGGCCAAGTGAAAATAATGGTGCCCCGCGATCTGGCAGACGAAGCCAAGGGAATCTTGGGTATTAATGGGGAAAGCAAAGAATAAGTTTTGAATTTTACTTTGTAATTTTGAGTTTTGATGTTTAATTCTTGATTTTTCATGACTTCAAGATTGGAGCGCATAACTGAACAGCGGCTGGACAGCCTGAACAGAATTCGGGCTCGGGGCATTGACCCTTATCCCCATTCCTATCATCCCAGCCACACCATTCGAGAAGCGATGACTCTTTTCGAGCAGCAAAAAGAGAGTCCTCAGGACATATCACTGGCTGGCCGCATTATGTCCAGGCGTTCTATTGGTAAGATGTCCTTTCTGGATATTCGCGATGGCTCTGGGAAGATGCAGCTTTCTTTGCGCTACGACCTTCTGGGCCCGGAGAAATACGGATTTTTGCAGGATATTGATATTGGCGACATTATCGGGGCGAAAGGGAGGCTCTTCCGAACGAAATCCGGGGAACTCACTCTGGAGGTATCTGATTTCGCCATGCTCTGCAAATCCCTTCGCCCGCTGCCGGAGAAGTGGCATGGGCTGGCCGACGTAGAAAAACGCTATCGGCAGAGATATCTCGACCTGATTTCTAACGAGGAGAGTAGAAGCATTTTTGTATTACGTAGCAAAATTATCACTGCCATAAGAAGTTTTCTCGACAAGCAGGGGTTTATGGAGGTAGAGACTCCTGTCCTTCAGCCCCATGCCGGCGGAGCGCTAGCACGCCCCTTTGTCACCCATCATCATGCCCTTGATGAGGACCTCTATTTGCGAATTGCGCTGGAGCTCCACCTCAAGAGACTGATAGTGGGTGGCTTCGACAAGGTCTACGAAATAGGGCGTACATTTCGCAATGAAGGCATTTCCGTTAGACATAATCCGGAATTCACCTTGCTTGAGTGCTACCAGGCCTATAGCGATTACCATGACATAATGAGATTAGTGGAGGAAATCCTCAGGTACATAATGAAGGAAGTCATGGGCGACACCAGACTTACTC
This sequence comes from Dehalococcoidia bacterium, assembly GCA_029857995.1. Lineage (GTDB taxonomy): Bacteria > Chloroflexota > Dehalococcoidia > GIF9 > AB-539-J10 > RBG-13-51-36. The sequence continues at coordinate 478 of JAOUFZ010000080.1, read as the reverse complement.
GTAATGGCCAAATCATTGACCTTGGTCTCCCATGGCAAAGGCTCTACCTTCGCGAGGCGATAAGAGATCATTGTGGCATTGATTTTGAAGACTATCCTGATGCTGCTGCACTGAGGACACGGATGGCAGAGTTGGGGATCGAAGCCGACCCAAAGAAAGGGAGGGGCAGGCTGATCGAAGAATTGATTTCCACTTTTGTCGAACCAAACCTTATTCAGCCGACCTTCCTTCTGGATTACCCTGTGGAAATGTCACCACTGGCCAAGAGGAAGGGGGGTGATGATCAACTGGTAGAGAGATTTGAAGGCTTTGTAGATGGTGTGGAGGTTGCCAATGCCTTCACCGAGCTTAATGACCCCTTGGAGCAAAGGGAAAGGTTCAGCCAGCAGCTAGAAGAACGGGTTGCCGATGAAGAAGTTGAGATCGCTGACGAAGATTTTCTGCAGGCGTTAGAGTATGGTATGCCACCCACCGGCGG
>JAOUFZ010000079.1 GCA_029857995.1 Dehalococcoidia bacterium | reverse complement strand
CCCCATTGCCCTCCCACAACAGCTATGACTGCCATTCAATCTCCTTTAGTCTTTTCTTGCTTCCACACGTAAACCAACCTTTGAACCACAGTGACAAAGACGAAGAACGCCAGAATACATAAAGCAACAAAAATCTGATTTATTAGCAAACCTATTGCTAATACTATAACCCGTTCTGCTCTAGTAAACAAGCCAACTTGGCATTGCCAGCCGAGTCCTTCCGCTCTAGCCCTTATATAGCTGACCAGGAAGGAACCAATCAAAACAGCAAGAATAAGTGCGATTTTCAAGGTGGCACCTTCCTGTGGAACATACCAAATCAAGAGACCACAGAGAGTCGCCGCTTCAGAAATGCGGTCAACTGTGGAATCGAGAACGGCGCCGAACTTCGTAGTTTGCTTGGTGAAGCGAGCCAAAGCCCCGTCGAGGAGGTCAAATAGGCCGGAACCTAGGATTAACACGCCGCCAAGAAGAAAGTGCCCCGTAGCAATAACATAGGCTGCGACTATGTTCAAGGCCAGATTGGTAAGAGTAAGAGTATTGGGCGTTATGCCACTTTTGCTCAAAATACCCACTATAGGACTGGTAATACGATAGGCTAACTTCCGTCGAATGTCCTGTAAATTCATTACGCTCTTCCGGCTAACCTAGTATTCCTTTCTTTTGGAGAAATTTGACTACTCCTTGCATTTCCTCTTCATCATTCCACTCGCCGATCTCGCAGACTTTTACTATTCCCCGAGGTAAGTACTTGGCTATCATTTCCCAATTCATATTTCCTTTTCCTGGGGCATGGTGATCGGAAATGCCGCGGATATCGTGCAAGTGGATGCCAACCATCCTATCTCTGAACCGCGAAAGCCATTCTTCATGAAAGCTAAATCCGAGCTGCTGTTGTACCTCAGCATGTCCTACGTCATGCCAGTAGCCAGCTAGATGTTCTGATACTTCGCTAAGTAACTCTGCCATTTCATCCATATTTGGTATCTCGTTAAAATAGAATCTGGTCTCAAGCCCCAGCATTATACCCTTTTGTCGGCTATATTTACTAAGCTCTTGGAGACTTCTCCTCGCCGCATCAAGATAAGAGTGAGCTAGAGAAAGGCGTTGGTGAACTAGCCTTTCTTTAGCTTGGCGATATTCTTTGGTTTCAGTGTAGCCTCCATCATGGAGCTTATACAGCCTATCCTGCAAATTCAGATCGAGTGGCACTTCGCCCATGTGAAGGACAATAGCTCTGGCGCTCACATTTGCCGCCAGGTCTATTGTCTTCTTGGTGAAGCTAACAGCCTCCATGCGCTCGCTCGTGTCCAGAGAACTCAACGAAAGGCTACTTGCGGGGATTCCTTGGGATGACAGTACCGCCGGACAGGGAGAGTGAATGCTTGAAATAGGAACCATGGTCTTGAGAAGCTCATTCAGCATTCTTGGCGAAACTAATGTATTTGGCTCTACGTGGGTGAAGCCCAATTCTCTAAGTTTGGCCGCAAAACCCACCATGTGGCTAAATCTACCTTTAGCCCACATAGTGGAGAGGGAAACTTCGAACAACTTGCTACCTTTAAGTCAACCTTCGTAACTCTTGCTACTTCTGGAGACCTGTCGTGTTTGCTCTAAATATTAGCTAGGTTCTCGGGCAAATCGCAAGATTTTCTTGGGGGTGGTTTAGCTCGTAGCAAACTGAGAGTCTTGCTGTGGGCTCTTAGCCTGCGTTGTTTGAAGCTAGTGTTTGTGTCCCGAAAGAGACTCATCCCTTGACCTTAACTGAGTGCAGTTCAGGCAAAGAAATGGGTCCTTCTTGTTCTTGTCCTGCGATGAATGTCTCAGTTCTTATTCGGGCTTCTTCATCAGAGTACTGAATTGGGGGAGATTTCATGAAATAAGCTGAGGGACCCACTATAGTCCCGCTTAAGCCACGGTTCATGGCTAGTTTAAGGCATCTTATGGCATCAATAACTACCCCGGCTGAATTTGGACTATCCCATACCTCTAGCTTTAGCTCCAGATTCAGAGGCACATCGCCGAAGGTACGACCTTCCATCTTCAGGTAACAAAATTTGCGGTCAGTTAGCCAAGGTACATAATCGCTGGGACCGATGTGAATGTTGTCGTGACCAATATCGTAGTCTAGCTGCGAGGTAACAGCGTTTGTCTTGGAAATCTTCTTAGACTCCAAGCGCTCTCGTTCTAGCATATTTAGGAAATCAGTATTGCCGCCAAAATTTAGCTGATAAGTCCGCTCTAGTTTGACACCGCGGTCACGAAAAAGTTTGGTCAATATTCTATGGGTAATTGTAGCGCCTACCTGGGACTTAATGTCATCACCAATCACGGGCAATCCCCTCTCGGCAAATCTGCCTTGCCAATAGTCTTCACGAGCAATAAAAACAGGCATGCAATTGATGAAACCGCAGCCGGCAGTCAGTACCTGTTCTACATACCATTTGGTTGCCTCTTCGCTTCCTACTGGCAAGTAGTTGACCACCACATCAGTGTCAGTTTGCTTGAGTATATCTACAATATTGGCAGTCGGGCCAGGTGCCTTAGTGATAACTTGAGACAGATACTTGCCCAGTCCGTCGTGGGTCATGCCCCGCTCAACCCGCACGCCTGTCTTAGGCACGTCACTGAATTTAATAGTGTTGTTCGGCTTGGTGAAAATAGCTTCAGCTAAATCCTTGCCCACTTTGTTTTTATCAATATCGAATGCAGCTACAAAGTTGATGTCAGATATATGATAGCCCCCCAGGTTAACATGCATTAAGCCTGGGATGAATTGATCTTCCTTAGCATCCTTGTAGTAGTGAACTCCTTGCACTAGAGAAGAGGCACAATTACCGACCCCTATTATGGCTACGTTTATTGGTTCCATCTTTTCCTCCTTTGTCAATGCGAAGCCTATTGCGGGAGCTAATTTTATCATCCTTCTGAGTGCTTAGCTCACTCATCAATTTGAGTAATCTCGCCCCTCGCTCGATAGAATCATCGTAATGAAAGCTGAGCTCTGGCATCTGTTTTAATCTCAAGTGAGTTGCAAGTTCTTTGCGCAAGAATCCGGAGGCTTTGTTAAAACCTGCCAGCAAATCCTCCTTATTCATTTCGCTACCCAGGGTGCTAACGTACACCTTGGCATGCATAAGATCAGGCGTAAGAGTGACTTCTGTCACTGACACAAACTTGCTCAGTCTGGGGTCATTGACCTCACGCTCAAGCAGCGCACTGATTTCTCGCTGGATCAGTTTGCTTGTTCGTTCACTTCGCCTGCTCATTTCAACCTCTTATCTGCGAAGTTTGATTAGCTTATTCTTTCCCTTCTGTAGAATTCAATGATATCGCCAATTTGGAAATCGGCAGTCCCTTCTACCCCCAGGCCGCATTCGAGCCCCGCGGAGACTTCGGAAACGTCTTCTTTAAAGCGCTTCAGACTGGAGACCCGTGAGTCACAAACAACTTTACTTTGGCGCAATATTTTGGCCTGGGCATCTCTCCCTGCCTTTCCTTCCATAATATAGACTCCGGCTATCTTTGCCACCTTACCGCGAGGGAAGACAGCTCTTACTTGGGCACGCCCGCTCAGCACCTCAGCATAGGTTGGCTCAAGCATCCCCTTCAGTGTCCTATCCATGTCTTCTATTAGCTTATAGATTACATCATAATGATGGATGCCTACCCCCTCTGTATCGGCCAGCTGCTTTGCCCCGGGTGAGGTGGGGGCATTGAAACCGATGATAGTGCCTTTCGAGGCTGAGGCCAGAAGCACGTCGCTCTCGGCGATGCCGCCACTAGCGGCATGGATGACTCTGGCTTTTGTCTTCTCTGTCCCCAACCTTTCTATGGAAGTCCTTATGGGTTCAATGCTGCCCTCGACATCCGTCTTCAGAACTATGTTGAGTTCTTTTATTCGCCCGGCACCTATTTGACTGGAAAGCACACTTAGACTCAAGATGGGACGTGGTTTGGCATATTTTTGTTTTTCGACAATGCTTCGTGCTTCATGCTCATCGGGAAGCACAATAAAACGGTCTCCCGATGTTGTTACCTCATTCAAGCCGAGGACTTCCACCGGAGTAGCTGGCTCAGCCTTCTGGACCCGCTTCCCTTGATCATCAAACATAGCTCTTATCTTTCCCCAGGCACTGCCGGCTACCACAACATCGCCTCGCCCAAGGGTGCCCTTCTGGACAAGAAGGGTGGCCAGAGGGCCTTTGGTTTTATCCAGCTTAGCCTCAATCACTACCCCTTCTGCGGCGCTATCAGGGTCAGCTTTGAGTTCCAGTATGTCAGCAACTAAGAATAGGTTTTCCAACAAATCCGGTATTCCTTGTCCCTGCTTGGCAGATATAGGTACACAAACAGTATCGCCACCCCACTCCTCAATAACCAGACCCAAATCCGCAAGCTGCTGTTTTGCACGTTCGGGATTAGCATCAGGTTTGTCAATCTTGTTGAGCGCAACTACTATGGGCACCTTGGCAGCCTTGGCGTGGTCTATAGCTTCCACAGTCTGTGGCATGACACCGTCATCAGCGGCAACCACTAGAGTTACAATATCAGTCGCTTGTGCTCCTCGGGCTCTCATGGCTGTGAAAGCCTCATGCCCCGGTGTATCCAAGAAGGTGATTTTGCGTCCATCTACCAAGGCCTGGTAGGCACCGATATGTTGGGTAATTGCCCCTGCCTCATGGGCAGTTACATTAGTCTTTCTGATGACATCAAGAAGGGTGGTTTTGCCGTGGTCAACATGGCCCATGACAGTAACTACCGGGGGGCGAACTGACAGTTTGCCTTTGCCTTTTCCTTTCCCTCTTTCCTGTCGGGTAGGCGAAGGCTTACGCGCTTTTGGCACTTTAGCATCATAGCCAAACTCTGCGGCTGTTATGCGCGCAGTCTCAAAATCGATGCTCTCGTTAACGCTGGCCATGATGCCTTTGCGCATGAGTTGTTTGATTACTCTTGTAGGCTCTACTTTTAACAAATCCGCCAACTGTCTTACAGTTATGGAAGGTGGAAGCTCAACTTGCGGTAGCCCTTTTTTCAATCCCGGTTTGTTATCATCCAAGTTTAGCTTTCCTCCAGGTTATAAATGTACTCAAGCAGGTTTTGTCTGTTATCATCGCGAAGTCTCGTTCGTAGAGCATAATCCAGTCGATTTTTCCTGAGCGCCAACTCCCAACAGGTTCTTTTCGGACATAGGTAAGCGCCTCTGCCTGACTTCTCTGCAAATACATCTATCTCAGCAATGCCATTCTCTGTGCTTACCAGGCGAATTAAGTCCCTCTTTTCCTTAACCTGCCGACAAGCTATGCAAGTACGTTGAGGTGGACGTTTACTCTTCACCTTCATCATCTATGAAGTGCTCGTCTTGTTTTTTATACTTTAACACCTTTCCCTTTTTTTTACCTTTGGTCTCGTTTTTCATCTTATCTGGCACCTTTGCTTTTAATGCCTGTACCAAGATGTCTTCAGCGAAGCGAATATATTTTTCTTCGGGCTTCCCAGAAGGAGCCTCTGAAATGCCTGGAATTTCAACCGGCTCTGCCACACCAATTTCCTCACCCGGCGCTTCTTCAAGTGATTCTCTTGCCGCAACTTCAGAGGCAGTGATTTCGGCCGCCGTTTCTGGTTCTTGCGTCATGGGTCTTTCCGCCTCAATAGCGGAGAAGCTCTTGATATCGATCCGCCAGCCTGTGAGTTTCGCAGCTAGTCGGGCATTCTGTCCTTCTTTGCCTATAGCTAAGGAGAGTTGCTTGTCGGGTACAATCACAGTGGCTGTGTTTCTTTCTTCGTTGATCTTAACGCTTGCTACTTGAGCTGGGCTAAGGGCGTTAGCAATGAACACCGCAGGGTCTGGATGCCATTGGATTACATCTATTTTTTCGCCATTCAATTCATTAATGATACTTTGTAGCCTTATGCTTCGAGGGCCAAGGCAAGAACCCACGGGGTCAACGTTTTCTTGCATGGTCGCCACCGCCACTTTAGTCCGATGTCCAGCCTCGCGAGCTAATGCTTTTAGTTCCACGATCCCGTTATGAACCTCAGGAATCTCTAACTCAAATAGGCCACGAAGCAGGTTGGGATGAGAGCGAGAGACTATTATTTGAGGCTCTTTGTCCCTCTGAGACATCTCAAGAAGATAGAATTTGAGTCGCTGCCCTCTATAGTAATGTTCATTGGGGACCTGTTCATTCGCGGGAAGTATCCCCTCTATTTTATTCAGTCTGACATAAATTCGTTTGGCTTCCGTGAATTGAATTGTCCCACTGACAACCTTTCCTTCCCTATCGGTGAACTCTTCATAGACAATGCGGTGTTCTGCCTCCCGCAATCGTTGCAGAACGACTTGTTTTGCTGCTTGAACGGCGATACGACCAATATTCTTGGGCGTGCATTCTATGCTTATCACATCGCCAAGTTGTGCTGTAGCTCGCATTTTTCGAGCTTCCTTGACGGAGAGCTCACGATTTGGATTGGTAACGGACTCAACTATGGCCTTTTGAACATAGAAATTGATTTCGCCGCTTTCAGGATCGACTTTTACCACAACATCTTGTTCCAGAGCGGACATGCTTTTTTTGTATGCTGAAGCCAGCGCTGATTCCAGGGCAGCCAGGACTATTTCTTTAGGCAAGTTTCTCTCAGCCGAAAGCTGAGTAATCGCAGCCTTAAGCTCTGTTTTCATCTTCCCATTCCCCTTCAGTTTCTTTCATGTAGTAAAAAGGTGGGCGAACCCCACCTTAAACCGGATATATTTGTTGTAATTTAGCACATTTAGGCTAAAAATGCAAAAGATTGTCCAAATAGCTTATAATGGGCAATTGGTTAGCCTGGGAGAACACATGTTAGCTTTGGAAGGTGTGAAAATTCTGGACTTATCGATGTTGGTTCCAGGCGCGTTTTGCACTATGCTGTTGGGAGACTTGGGCGCTGATGTGCTTAAGGTTGAGGCGCCGGGAGTGAATGAACTTAGGGGTTCATCGAGAGCGGTTCCAAAGGAAGAACAACGAAAGGCAGCAGCTTATTATGCCCTTGACCGGAACAAAAAGAGCATCGTAGTTAACCTGAAATCGGAAGCGGGACGAGAAATATTCTACCGCCTTTCCCAGCGTGCAGATGTTATTGTCGAAGGTTTTAGACCTGGAGTAGCCAAGCGCTTGAAGATAGATTACGAAACTATGAATAAGCTAAATCCTGGGATAGTATATTGCTCGCTTAGTGGTTACGGTCAGGATGGGCCTTATCATGCCTTTCCCGGGCATGATATCAACTACATAGCTATGGCTGGCGTCCTAGGCTTAATTGGGCCCAGTGAAGGACCTCCAGTCATACCCTTAAATCTGATTGCCGACTTTGCAGGGGCCGCGCTATATGGGGCTTTGGGTATTTCAGTGGCTTTGGTGGCTAGAAACAAGACCGGCAAAGGACAATATGTGGACATGGCTTACATGGATGGAGCAATAT
>JAOUFZ010000078.1 GCA_029857995.1 Dehalococcoidia bacterium | reverse complement strand
ACTTGACCCTATTATTGGGCGTCACAAGGAGATCGAGCGCATAGTTCAAATACTGAGTCGTCGTACCAAGAATAATCCCGCGCTTATAGGTGAAGCAGGTGTGGGCAAAACAGCTATTGTTGAAGGATTGGCACAGCGCATAGTAGCTGGGGAAGTTCCTGAAGTCTTGCAGGGTAAGCGGATAATAGCCTTGGATATAGGTGCTCTGGTGGCAGGAACAAAATATCGTGGCGAATTTGAGGAGAGACTGAAGAAAGTCATCGAAGAGGAGAAAGCTGCCGGTAATTGTATCTTGTTCATTGATGAAATGCAGACTATTGTGGGTGCTGGAGCAGCTGAAGGCGCAGTTGATGCCTCTAACCTCCTGAAGCCTTCGTTGTCGCGCGGCGAGATTCAGTGTATCGGCGCCACTACCTTGGACGACTACCGGAAATATGTGGAGAAGGACCCAGCTTTGGAACGGCGGTTTCAACCTATCCTGGTAGCGGAACCTACTATGGAAGAGAGTCTGGAAATATTACGGGGCATTAAACACAGATATGAGGAATTCCATCAATTAGATATAAGCGATGAAGCCTTGCAGACAGCGGCTACACTGGCTACCAGATATATAGCGGATCGCTTTTTGCCAGATAAGGCTATTGATTTGGTAGATGAGGCTGGTTCGCGAGTACGCATTAAACGGGGTAGTGCCCCTATTGGCTTAGCTGAGGCAAGGCGGGCTTTGGAAAGTGTACGCAAGGAAAAAGAATCAGCTATCTCAACCCAACAGTATGAATATTCCAGCGAGTTGCGTGCCCGTGAACTTCAGCTAACCGAAAAAATCGAGACCATGGAAAAGGAGTGGCGAATTAAGCAGGAACAAGGTCGCCCTGTAGTTACCTCAGAGGACATTGCTGAGGTAGCAAGTATGTGGACGGGCATACCTGTGATAAAGTTGACCATCGATGAAACCAGCCGCCTGTTGCAGATGGAGGAGGCTCTACACCGCCGCATCATTGGTCAGGATGAGGCCATAACTACCGTGGCTAAAGCGGTGAGGAGAGCTCGAGCCGGGCTAAAAGACCCGAGACGCCCGATTGGTGTCTTCATCTTCCTGGGCCCCACCGGAGTAGGTAAAACTGAACTGGTAAGGGCCTTGGCCGAGTTCATGTTTGGCAGCGAAGATGCTCTGGTTAGGCTTGATATGTCGGAGTTTATGGAGCCTCACAATGTAGCTCGCTTGGTTGGAGCACCACCAGGTTATATTGGTTATGAGGAAGGTGGTCAATTAACTGAGGCAGTAAGGCGGAAGTCCTATTGTGCTATCCTTCTCGATGAAATTGAAAAGGCGCATTATAATGTATTTAATATCCTGCTCCAGGTTTTCGATGATGGCCATCTGACCGATGCCAAAGGGCGAAGGGTTGATTTTCGTAATAGCATCATAGTCATGACCAGCAATGTTGGTGCCGAGCTTATTAAGCGTCATATGAGCCTCGGTTTTGCTGGCCACATCGAGGGCGAGGGAAAACAGCGGGTGGAGTACGAGAAAATGAAGGAACAAGTGCTCGGCGAGATGAAGAAGGGATTTCGGCCTGAGTTCCTTAACCGCATTGATGCCACTGTCGTGTTCCACGCTCTAAGCGAAGAGCATATTCGCCAGATTGTTGACCTGATGCTTAACCAGGTTATCGCTTCCCTGCAAGAGAAGAATGTCACTTTGGAAGTAACTGATGTAGCTAGAGATTTTCTAGGTAAGAAGGGTTATGACCCTGTTTTTGGAGCCCGCCCCTTACGTCGCACTATCCAGAATTTGGTTGAGGATCCACTCTCCGAGGCTTTACTGCGTGGCGAATTCTTGCCTGGAGACACGGTGGTTGTGGACTGTGTCGAGGAGAAGATTATGATGAAACCATTGGTTAAGGAGACTGTGTAAACATGACCAGAGAAATAATCGAAGCGCCGTTACCCGGGAAGATAGTACGGGTTGAGGTCACCGTGGGTAACACAGTTCAGGAGGGCGGTGTGATTTGCGCCATAGAAGCCATGAAGATGGAAAATCCTATATTGTCTCCAGTAAAAGCTTCAGTTGTAGAGGTGGCAGTTTCACCAGGGCAGATAGTTAAGACCGGGGAAAAGCTAGCCGTTATCGAGTATTAGGTATGTTGGCCAGCAAACTTGAAATCTAACAATCAGGGCAAATCTAGATTCAGAAGTGTTTTCGTTTGTCAGCAATGCGGCAAGGAAAGTCCCAAGTGGTTAGGACACTGTCCTGATTGCCAAGCGTGGAATAGCTTCGTAGAAACCAAGGTCACCTCCTCCCGTGCCCTCACTCGTCCTTACAGTAGCGGAAACAAACCCCAGGAACTTTCCCAAGTGGAGAGGGGTGACTTTCCTCGTTTTCAACTTGGTTTCACTGAAGTGAATCGAGTTCTGGGAGGAGGTCTGGTTCCAGGTTCCTTGGTGCTTGTTGGTGGCGAGCCTGGAATAGGCAAGTCTACGCTTCTGCTCCAGATTTCGGCGATGATGGCAGACAATAATAAAACCGTCGCCTACATCTCTGGCGAAGAATCTGTTAGTCAGGTTAAGCTTAGAAGTGAGCGGCTCGGTATAGGGGGCAAAGGGATATATTTTCTTTCTGAGCCTGATTTAGCTGCCGTATTAGAATGCCTGGAGGAACTCTCTCCTCGATTGGCAATCATCGATTCCATTCAGACTATGTATTTAGAGGATGTAGCCGGGATGCCTGGCAGTATTTCCCAGGTGCGGGAGTGCACCTGGAGGTTGGAGAGGTGGGCGAAACAAAATAATGTGCCCCTGTTAATCACAGGGCATGTAACCAAAGAAGGAGCCATTGCCGGTCCAGGAACGCTGGAACACATCGTTGACGTGGTGCTTTACTTCGAAGGAGAACCGTTTAGTAGTTATCGAGTGTTACGCAGCGCAAAGAATCGCTTCGGTTCCACTAACGAGGTGGGAATATTTGAGATGAGCGATAGGGGACTAATAGAAGTAGATAATCCCTCTCAAGTTTTCTTATCCGCATATAAGGATGAAATTATGGGCTCAGTGGTGGTGCCCACTCTTGAGGGGAATCGCCCCCTGTTGGTAGAGATTCAGGCTTTGACTACTCCTAATAGTTTTACCCCGCCAAGGCGCATCGCTAACGGCGTTGATTTTAATCGGCTACTGTTGATAATTGCTGTGCTTACCAAGCGTGCCGGATTGAAGCTTTTCAACCAGGATATTATAGTCAACGTTACTGGTGGCTTAAAAGTCAATGAGCCAGCAATTGATTTAGGAATCGCCTTAGCCATTGCTTCCAGTTTTCGTGACGCAAAGCCAATTTCAGGCTTGGTTGCTTTGGGAGAGGTAGGATTGAATGGAGAACTTAGAGGAGTATCACAAATAGAGAGAAGAATTGCTGAGGCAATAAGGTTAGGTTTCAAATCCTGTCTTATGCCCAGACTTAAATCCAAACCACCCTTTGATTTCGCCGATATTCAGTTGCTCCAGGCTGGCTCGGTGGCTGAAGCCCTGAGGCTGGGACTTATAAGGGAAGATAAGAAGAAAAGTGCCAATGGCGAAAATACGGAACAAGAATAAAAGTAGTAAGTTAGGCGTGGTTATAGTTGCTGCTGGGACTAGCCAGCGAATGACAGGTGTAAACAAGCTCTTTGCCTCTCTCAGGGGAGAACCTTTACTGGCTTGGTCGGTAGATACCTGTCAGAGATGTAGATTGGTTCGCCAGATAGTCCTGGTATTGAATGACAAGGATTTGGCTCGGGGACAGAAATTGAAAAAACAGAGAAACTGGTCTAAGGTTGCTCTATGCCGAGGTGGGGCACGCCGACAAGATTCGGTGAGAGAAGGGCTGAGGCAGGTGAAGAACTGTGATTGGGTCATGATTCATGATGGAGCTCGACCCTTCTTGACTCCCGATTTGATTGAAGATGGACTGAAGATGGCTGATGAGTTCGCAGCCGCTGTAGCCGCAGTGCCAGTTCGAGACACTATCAAGATTGCTGATAGCGGGGATTTCACTGCGGAAACGCTTAAGCGTGACAGGTTATGGGCAGCGCAAACCCCACAGATATTCAGCTTTGATATCATAATTAGGGCTTATGAGAACCTCACTGCAGAGGTTACCGATGATGCGGCGGCTGTGGAACGCCTAGGATGCAAGGTACGACTCTATATGGGCGATTACAAAAACATAAAGGTAACCACACCTGAAGACCTGGCACTAGCACGTATCATCGCAAGAGAATGGGAACAGAAGAATTAAGGATTGGTATTGGCTGGGATAGCCATCCTTTGGTTTCCGGGCGAAAGCTAGTTTTAGGAGGCCTTGATATCGCTCATGACAAAGGCCTGTCGGGTTGGAGCGACGCTGATGTGGCAGTCCATGCCATAATAGACGCTTTATGTGGCGCTGCCGATCTGGGTGATATAGGCACTTTATTCCCTCCTCGGGCGCTGGAATATAAGGATATTTCTAGCCTGGTCTTGTTAAACAAGACTGGCGAGCTGCTCAAGACCAAAGGATTTAAGGTAGGCAACATTGATGTTACTATAATAACTCAAGTCCCAAAGCTATCGCCCTTCATCCCTGAAATGAGAAGGCTCATTGGCCAGGCCTTAGGTATAGATTCAGCCAAGGTGACGGTTAAGGCCACCACCAGCAATGGTCTGGGCTTCATCGGCCGAGAGGAAGGAATGGCCGCTCAGGCAGTGGCTTTGGTCAAAAGAAAATGGAGTGCCCGCAAGTTATAGGAGGCATGAAGCAATCGATTCCTTCATGTAGAAGCTGAGGGAAAGGAACAAATGATTATTGTTGGTCTGACAGGCGGTTTGGGTGTGGGCAAAAGCACGGTAACCAGCTTTTTCAAAGAGCTGGGAGCTTACATAATTGACTGGGATGAACTCGCTCGAGAGGTAATCCGTCCTCACTTAAAGGCCTGGAAAGAAATAGTAGAGTATTTTGGGAAAGGCATTTTGAATGATGACCTTACTGTCAATCGGCAGAAACTGGGCGATATAGTGTTTTCCGACAAAGAAAAACTGGCAAGGCTAAATCAGATAGTTCATCCCGAGGTCTTTAGGGAAGACGAAAGAATCACAGGTGAGATCAAGAATCTTGATCCTGACGCTCTGATTGTTAAGGACGTTCCGTTACTGTTCGAAGTCGCTCGCCTTCTATCTGTGGATAAAATAGTCGTTGTTTCTGTCAGTGAACAAACTCAACTAAGAAGACTGGAAGAAAAGGGGATGAGTCGAGAGGATGCCCAAAACAGGATAAAATCCCAACTTCCTCTGGCAGAGAAAAGCAAAGGCGCCGATTTTGTTATTAACAATGATGGTCTCCCTGAAGAGGCAAGAAGGCAGGTAGAGGAAATATATGCTTTGTTGAAAAAAGGAAAGCAGCATCGAAATGAGGGGGTAAGGGGGCGACTTGCACGCAAAACAAGTCGCCGGTGAATCTACACAAATTATCACCAGGAGGTAATTTGGCAAATCACATCGAGGCAAAACTACAAAACGCACTGGATAAAGTATTTGTCCCCGGGATAATGCGTAGCCTGGTACAGATGAACCTGGTTCGAAGCGCAGAAATCAGAGAAGGCAAGGCGAGGGTAACTCTGGCCTCGACTGCTGTCCCCACCGAATATCATAACTTGCTGAAGGACCAAGCAGCAACAGCGGTCAGCAACCTTTCCGGCGTGAAAGAAGTCGCTGTTGACCTTACCGAGGTCAAACCCAAAGAGCTTAATCACATTGCCAAAATAATAGCGATAATGAGTGGTAAAGGGGGAGTTGGCAAATCTCTGGTAGCTAGTTTACTAGCTACTTCCTTTGCGCGGGAAGGAAAGGAGGTGGGCATACTCGACGCTGACATAACTGGCCCCAGCATCCCCAAGATGTTCGGTCTAAATGGTCGCCCGAGTGGTAGTGAGACAGGCATTTTGCCCATATTATCAAAGTCGGGAATCGAAATTATGTCCATGAATCTGCTTCTGCCTAGCGAAGATGAGGCGGTTATCTGGAGAGGTCCGCTCATGTCTAAAGCTATCACACAGTTCTGGGAGGAGGTTCTATGGGGCAAGCTGGATTGTCTCGTAATAGACCTGCCGCCGGGTACTGGAGACGCCCCGTTGACAGTGCTTCAGGCAATACCCATCACAGGGGTAATCGACGTGTTTACGCCCCAAGAGTTGACCGAGATGATAGTCAAGAAAGCAGTGAAAATGGCACAAAAGATGAATGTTCGAGTTCTGGGAGTAGTGGAGAACATGAGCTATCTTGTATTGCCCGATACGGGTAAGAAACTGGAAGTCTTCGGTAAGAGCAAGGGGGAGGAAATGGCAAAGGCTTGCGGAGCTCCACTTTTAGGAAGGTTGCCCATCGACCCGGAGCTAGCAAAGTTGTGTGACGAAGGAAATATTGAGAAATATAGTTCCGATGCTGTGTCTCAGCTTTTTGCCAATGTGGTGGCAGCTTTAAATAGGGAGACTTGAAGGTAACCATACGCAGTCAGGCGCATTAGTGTGACCCACGAAATCTTCTTCTAGAGGAGCAGAGAAGATGGCACAAGAATTTGATGACTCGTTCAAAGAACTAGAGCAATCGGTCATGGAAGACATGAGAAAGGTCTACTCAGAGAAGACCATTGACCATTTTCTCAATCCCAGAAATCTGGCGGGGATTGCTGCCCCTGATGGATTTGCCAGAATAGCTGGTCCCTGTGGGGATACAATGGAGATACACCTCAAGGTAAAAGACGGCCAAGTGCTGAATGCCTCTTTCTGGACAGATGGCTGTGGGCCCAGCATTGCCTCAGGCAGCATGGTTACTGAACTCGCTAAGGGAAAGAGCCTTTCCGAGGCTCAGAAGATTACCCAACAAGATGTACTGTATGCCTTAGGCGGGCTTCCTGAAGAGAGTCTGCACTGTGCTCTTTTGGCAGCCAATACACTGAAAGAGGCAATCAAGGACTACCTGGTTTTCAAGAGAGAGCCGTGGAAAAGAGCTTACAAAAGCGGCCAGGATTTCAAGTAAGTGCTATGATTCAAAGAAATTGATGGCTTGACTATTAAGGCTTTAGGGATGAGGGAAAGGCATAGCCTGAAATTAGAGCCCGTCGGGATTATTCATTCTCCTTACAAGAATACAGGGAAAGCTCCTTATCAGGGCCATGAAAGTGAGGAGATTTCTCAAATAGAGGTATTCAAGGAATTCGAACAAGGCTTACAAGACATTGAGGGCTTCTCCCACATTATCATCATTTACTGGTTTCACAAGTCCCAGGGATACCATCTGCTGGTTAAGACGCCCTGGGACGATATTCCCCACGGTCTCTTTACTACCAGGTCACCGCATAGGCCTTGTCCCCTCGGCCTGACCGTAGTCGAGCTGGTAGCCAGGGAAAAGAATGTCCTCAAGGTGAAGGGGCTCGATGCCGTAGACGGCACCCCTCTTCTGGACATCAAGCCCTACATTCCCGGGGTCGACGAAAGGTCGA
>JAOUFZ010000077.1 GCA_029857995.1 Dehalococcoidia bacterium | reverse complement strand
TGGCTTTATGAAAAGATGGCAGAGAGATATCCCAAAGCGGCAGAGCTTTTTCTCGCCTTCTCCAAAGAGAATAATAAATATACAACGATAATTCAAAGGGCATACTACGGCGTTATCACTGATGCCATTGAGGGGTGTTTTGCCTTCAGTGTAGAAACCGATAAATATACGTTTGAGAGAGAACCCGCGAAAGGACTGGGCTACACTGATGCCTTAAATCAGGCCATTGATATGGAGCAGAAGCTCATCTCGTTTTACACTGATGCCGCCGAACAATCAAAAGCGTTTATGGCAGATGTACCCAGGACTTTTTTAATAGTAGCCAAGAAGAGAAAGGGTCGTGAAGATAAACTAAGAACGCTTCTTAAGGAGACATGACTAAGCATGGCAAGCGTAGTTGAAAGGCGTCGCATAAGTTGCCCGATTTATCATGTCAATGCTTATATTGTGAAGTATGACGACGGCTCTCACGTTATTAAATGCTCTAATAAACAAACATGCGGTGATACATGCCCATATCTGAAAGACCCGGACTACAGATCCCCTTATCGCAGAGCACCTGAGTATAAGCCCTAACAATTACAGCATCTCGTTCATTCGGCATTTGAGCCTCGTCATCTCCCATCGATCCGGTAGCAGGATAGAAAGCTTTCCCCGGTATCAGGGATTGCGGAGCCTGTTCCGAAGCGTAAGCGAGGAATCTCGTTCCTCGCAATGACAGACACGATGAATCACTAAGCAAGCCGGTCTGGATTCCTTCGATGGAAATAGTATTGCACGTAGGACATAGCATTAAAAAGGCAGCAGCCCAAGGAAAAAAGTAAAGCCGGGCGTGTGATGTTGACAACCACATACCAGGCTGCCTATGATTCTTCTGCTAGATCACGAATGAAAAAAGGGAGGAAACAAGTGGAGAAAAAAGAGGCCACAGTGGTTGACTGGGCAAAACTTACCCAGGAGATGGAGCGTTTGCTTCGTCTCAAAACAAGCCCCGTTGCCTACAAGAGACTGGAGAAAGTGGAGGAGCTGGACAAAATACCGGACGTGATGAGACTCGATCGAAAAGCTTCCTTTTGCCAGGCACCAGCGTTGGCTCGAATGGGAGGCATGACTGTAGGATTGACAAGAGACAACCTCGGTGAGCGCTGTGCTCGAATCTGTGGTCTGGCTGCTACTACCGAAAAGCAGATTACCTGGGAGGCGAATGCCTTCGCCACTAGCTGGTTCGCCAACGTGGAAGAAGCCAGAAAACAGATGGTGGCATATCCCCTGGTTCCACCCGGAGAAGCCATTGTGGTCGCCCCACTGGGTTCGGTGAAGTTTGCCCCCGACGTGATTTTAATCTACGGTAATCCCGCTCAGATGATGTTGCTGATGAATGCGCTCCAGTTCAAAGACTACGAGCGCTTTCAGTTTTTCTTCATCGGCGAGGGGGCCTGTGCCGATAGTTTGGCTCAGTGCTATACTACTGGCAAGCCTGCCCTGGCTATTCCCTGCATGGGAGAGAGGGCATTCGGCACCGTTACCGAAGATGAAATGGTTATGGCGCTGCCACCGGGAATGATGGCAAAGGCGGTCGAAGGATTGCAGGCCCTGCGAGAAAGAAGGATCGGGTATCCCATCATGTATCTCGGACCTCTGTGCGACCCCTCTGTAGTGCTCACACAAATCTACCCCGATTGGTACAGTCATTGACCTCGATAGACGCTACAAAAATATGAAGGGGGGTAACAAAAATAGCGAAGGAGATTATTCTTTACAACCTGAGGGACGATGTGAAAGAGGAGGACTATGTACAGTGGTGTGAAGACTACAAAGGGCCCTTGTTGATTGGGCTGCCTGGATCGAAAAGTTTTGCACTTCTTAAAATGATGGGGGGAGTACAGGGAGACGGCCAGAAAGGTAGCCCACCAAGTCCAACAAAGCCTCCATTCAATTATATTGGCATTTTGGATGTAACCAGCCTCGAGGAATGGGGAAAGTCCAGGGAGAGTGAAGCCTTTAAGGAATTTCTTTCCCAATGGTTATTCAAATGGGTGGCTGATTTTTATATACTTGGGGGTATTGAACTTTATCATGGGGAAAGCGATTAAGGTAGCTTTTCCGATTCTCTTACCCTTAGTGCATGAAGCTGTTCAGCCGCAACGGAAGGGATGCTTTACATCGCGTGTGTGCCATTGAGGCGTGACCATCTATCTGTTTCATAGCCTCCTGGCAGACCGCGACTTTGCCATATAAGAATCGTATGAACATGGAATTAGCGCTTAAGGGGGGTACAATACATGCGATTAAAAGATGAAGTAGCTATCGTTACTGGCGGTGGGAGAGGTATCGGCAAGGCTATCTCGATAGCCCTTGCTTCTGAGGGAGCAACAGTAGTAATAGCCGCGCGGACCATCCCCAGGTTAGATGAGACCCTTGAAAAGATCAAATCAGGCGGAGGCAGGGCAAAAGCCATACAAACTGACGTTTCTGATGAAAAACAAGTGCAGCGGCTGGTAGCCGAGACTATCAATGACTACGGCAAAGTCGATATTCTGGTTAATAATAGCGGCATTGGTGGACCTACTGTCAATGTCGTTGATCTGAGACTGCAGGATTGGAACGAGGTGCTGGCCATTAATCTAACCGGGAGCATGCTTTGTGCCAGGGAGGTGCTTAAACACATGATTCCGCGCAGAAAGGGCAATATAATAAACATAGGTAGCGACGCTGGGAGGTTCGGGTATCCTATGAGAAGTCCTTACTGTGTTTCTAAGTGGGGGATCATTGGACTGACCGAAACACTGGCTATCGAGGTGGGACAATACGATATCCGTGTCAACTGCGTTAGCCCTGCTGCGGTCAGGGGAGAACGTCTTATTAACGTGGTAATGGGCAGGTCCAAGGCTACGGGTGTTCCCTTTGAGGAGTTAATGAGCAAAATTACTGTAGACTATTCTCTCCAGAGACCGACTGAAGAAGCTGAGGTAGCTGGCGCTGCAGTGTTCCTGGCTTCAGACGAGTCTAGTGGGATAACCGGGCACACGCTTGTTGTCAATTGCGGTCACCATATAGTGCAGTAAATGACACGCAGGCATATTATGAAACCAGAAAGGTGGTTGATATGAGTTCAATACAACAGGACTTATCCATATTTAACAAATTTAAATTTGAGAGGAAACCCGTCGGTGTTAAGTTTTTACCTACTAAGCCAGATGGAATTAAAAGGTTAGATAAGATTCTAGATTTTTGTGAGATGCTTGTAGAAGCGCAAAATGGCAGCACTTTTTATGTAGCAAAAGAGAACTTCACGTGCATAATAGGGCCACTGATATTAGGCATGGTGGATAGTGACCCAATTTTCGAGAGCGGACGAGTAGGACCTAAGTTAGAAATCTTTAAGGATGCACGTGCCAACAGAGGAATCTATCAGGTCGTACCCAGACTGGCGAAGGGGACCGTGAAGTACGTCGCTTTCTCTCCTTTAGACAAACTGTCATTCGAGCCAGATGTTTTGATTATTACCGCTAACTTGAGTCAAATAGAAATTCTACTGAGAGCAATGAGCTATTCGACCGGGAAAATGTGGTCCAGTAAAGGAACAGTGGTTATGGGGTGTGCATGGTTATACATCTACCCGTACCTGAGTGGTGAATTAAATCTAACACTTCCAAGTTTTGGCATGAGAGCAAGAAACTTATTCCCAGAGGGTCTATTGCCTGTATCGATACCCTGGGGCATACTCCCCAGCCTGATAAAAGATTTGCAGGACATGAATTGGGTTCCGCATTCATACACTATAGGTAGAGAGGAACATAAGAAAAAGGTCAAGGGAATCGTGGAAGTTTTGAGGCAGGGAATTGCTGTCTAACTACGAGATGGGGCAGCTTTAATTTCCTGTATAGCGAAACGGTTCGGAATAATACCTTTGGATGATGGGGTTCCAGCATGGGTGACGGCGTACTCCACAGCAGGAGGGCCAAAAAAGGATTGGCAAAGGGGGCAACGATGGGTTAGAGCGTCTATTAACTGAAGAAATCTAATATCGAAGCACAGAACTTGACCAGAAATGTGCGTTCAAAGGAGGATAAGTAATGAATCAGACCAGTCAGTGGTACAAGTTACAATACCCGGAGTGTTTTGTTAATGAAGAGCAACGGATGCTGCAGCAGACGTTTGCCGATTTTACCGACAAGGAAATTATGCCGGTTCGTGACAAGATTGACGATGATGTAACCCATGAAAAAATAATTACCCCCATCCTGAAGAAATTACAGGTAGACCTTGGTTCTCAGAAAAGCATGATACCGGAGGAGTATGGTGGCACCGCGGAGAAGGGTACAGTTGTTGGTGCTGCGCTAAAGCAAGAGCAGCTAGGGCGCGGCGACTACGGCATAAGTATGCACAGTGCCTGCACCGACTGGGGTTGGCAACCGGCTTTTTCAGCCTATATCGGTCCCTTTTCTCCGAAGGCAAAGGCATGGGCGAAAGCGGTGCTTGATAAGTTTGCCCCCAAGTTCACCGGCAAAGAGTTAGCCGTTGCCTGTATGAACTTCAGCGAAGTCGAGTCTGCCGTTGATATTGAGAATACGCTAAATGAGGCCAGAACGATAGGGGTGAGGGCTAAACTTGAAGGTAACGAATGGGTAATAAATGGAAACAAGTTTTGGGCATCTAATAGTGGCATAGCTGACCTCAATTGCGTGGTTTGTAACATGGACCCGCGTATGGGAACAGATGGCCTTGCACTGATTTATGTTCCCGAACCCTGGCCCGGCGTTTCCCATGGCAAATTTGAGATCAAATGCGGTATGCAGGGTGATCGAAACACCTCCACCTATTTTGATGACGTCCGGGTGCCCAAGGAGTGGGGACTGCAGGGGCCTGAAGCCTGGGCTATCTTTCAAGAAATCCTGGCTGCTCCTATGGCTATGAACTCAGGGCATGCCACCGGTATTCTGCAGGGGGCCTTCGATGTCCTTGTTGACTACACAGGAAAGAGGGTGGTAGGCGGCAAACAACTTAATCAGCACCTTTCATCGGCTGCCATATTGGGCGAGATGGCATCGGTGATAACTGTGGGCAGGGCCGCCTTCCTGGAACTGGCCTATCAGTTTGACCATCGGGAGATCTATGGTCCCTGGGATTCGGTAAGTATGGCAGCTAAAGGACACGCGGTGCACGTATTCATTACCAGGAGGGCATCGGAATTAATCCTGAGGGGGATGGAGCTCATGGGTTCCTTCGGTTATGTGCGTGAAAACAACTACGAGAAATATTATCGTGATTCTGCGGAGGCGAAAATAGTTTTAGGCGGCGTGCAGTATGGTTTGTTTACCGTATGCCGGCAATTTTATGACCTGGATTACTCTTCATTTGGCCAGGGAAAGTTTCGCAAGCCAGCCTGATTCCAAGCCCGCCTCTTTAAGTCAGGCTCACGATGCGGGTCACCGCCAGGGGAGCGAGGGATTATTCTGGCAATTCCAGGGATACCATACCAATCGGGCCTGCCACAAATTAGGTGTCATGTCCCCAAATACCATCGTAATGAGATTGCACATTGGTGACTAATGCGCAATCTCGTTACATCCAACAAAAGGCTGGACGGGTGACTGTGCATAATCTTGCTGAAGTCTGCTTTCGCGGGGATGTGGGGCTGGGGATATCTATGATGAGTTTTAGTGCTAGTTGTGCACTTCTACTGCCGAACGGGGACACCTCCCTTGACAGGTGGCTGGCGAGTTGATATATTGACGGTTGAGAACAAAAAGCCAAACTCTTACAAAGCAGCCAATAATACCGGAAATTGAACAGGAACAATTAGAATTGGCTAGCTCAGTTTACTTGGCGGAGGCCGACGAATCAGGCAGTTACAGAACTGTACAGGCGAGGGGTTTCCAAAACGCCCCAAAATCGAACGGAGAACCAGAAAATCGTGGTAGATATTTTCTCTTAACAGGATTTTAACATAAGTAGCATACTATAAGGATAAAAGAAAGATAATGAAAGGAGGTGAGGAGGCGCAATTATATGAGGGAAAGTTTATCTAACGTAGCAGAACCAAATCATAGATCAAAGGAGGGATGTGTATGGTTTGACGATGGAAAGGCGTGACAAGTTTTTGAAAAATTTTAGAAAGGAGGAGAAACAGTGAAAAAAGTACTTTTCATCACATTAGCAGCGATCCTGGCCCTGAGCGTGGGTCTCATCGGCTGTGGGGGCGAGGATCTGCCGCCGGAGGGGCCAGAAAGCATCATGATTGGTACCGTCAGGGACTTAGACGAAGATCAGTTTATTTTTGATTGTTACCATGGCGGACCAGCCATGCGGTGGTTCGTTAATAAAGTCAATGACGAGGAAGGCGGGATCTATCTGAGCAAATATGACGAAACGGTGCCCCTGGAACTCGTGGTAAGAGACTTCAGCCTTGCGGCATGGGACATGGCAACCGTAGCACAGGGATTGATAGATGATGGGGCTAACGTCTTGTTTGGCGGCCCGAGTACCGATAGTATCTATACGCTGGCCCCTGTAGCCAACGCAAATAGTATCATCATCTTGACCCTCGAGGGCGGTGCCAGCAAGATGGTTTGGGAACATGAAGACTACATAGACCAGTGGCCCTACGTGTGGGTCAACCTGAGCTTTGCCAACTGGTACGAGATACCAGTCTTGAAAGGCATGATGGACGAAAAGGTAACCGCACGTGACCCGATTGCATACGTAACCTACATTGGAGGGCTAGGGGCCGAGCACGGCCTGGAATATAAACAGACAACCGAGGATGAATTTGGTGCAGCGAATGTCCTTCCTGCGGGTGGGATTCAACACTCGTTTATGATGGAGCAGGGCGAAGCAGACACGATAATCCAGAATGCTATGACTGCTCTGGGAGACCCCAATGACCCGAATTATGACATCTTCTGCGCTTATACCTATCCCTGGAATGTGGCGTCCCTCTTCATAGCAGCCCAAACCTTCGGCTTCAACCCGCCGGCTATGATATTCGGACCGGGCTCCAGCCAAGGGTACTTCCCAGTAAGCTGGGGCAGTGATGCAATAGAGGGAATACTGTCCTTCGGTACTTCCAATGCGAAGACAACAGTCAAGGTCGGGACGCCGACGATATCGATGGCTGACCTGTATGAGGAAATAGGAGCTCAGATCGAGGACGACTGGGCAAATTACACTTCGGTATGTCCGAACATATTTGGGGCGGCCGCTGGGACTGAGGTGCTGGACTTCTGGGGCCAACCCATCTTCGAGGCAGGAATGTCGATGTGGAAGGAAGCCGTAGAGGAGGTCGGGGAGCTCGACAACACGGCTATAAGAGATGTCATGGCCTCATTTAGCGCCTCAAATCCGGCTTCAACCTGCTTCGGCGATACCTGGTACAGAGTATTCGGAAATGGCTACGGTGGTGGAATTGTGGACTACCTGTGCCAAACGGGTCAGATTGGCCAGTGGCAATCCGGAATTTTCGAAATCACCGGCTATGACGGGATCAATGCGGAGCTTCCGAATTACGACGTTACGGCAGACTTCATGTACCCCATGACTGACCTGTGGGCGTGGCTCGCGGCCTAAGACTCTATTAGACAGAGAGTAGACAGAAATCAGAAGGAGTCTAGAATAGAAGACAGGCTGTCTAGAAAGATATGGGGAGTTTTCCCCGGGGTGTCTTTCCAGG
>JAOUFZ010000076.1 GCA_029857995.1 Dehalococcoidia bacterium | reverse complement strand
AAATATGTCCCATCCTCTAGATTTGAGTTCGGAGATTAATTCGATTGCCCCTGGGGTTAACGCAGCTTTCTGCCCCATAGAAGTGATTTTTTCCTCTTTTATTCCGTGATAAGCAAGGAAAGGAGTGATGAGAGCAAGGGTGTCTCCCGGCTCGTAATCAGGTCGACCTTCCAAAGTCAGCAAATCATCATAACGGCTGATGACTTCGAAAATCTTGCCGCCACGAGGGAATAGCTTCATCAGTTCATAAGCATTGTCCTGGGGAGCTAAAGGGCCCTCGAGGTCAAAACAAATCAGGTTCATCTAAGAATCTTCTTCACCTCCTCATCGACCCGCTGGGTAAGGTTATAGCCGCTGGTTGGCCTTCCTTGAGCATCAATCACTTTCCGTTCCTTTACGGTGACCTCACCCCGACTCAGTGATTGTAGTGTCAAAGTGATGAGAGGAAATTCCCTGGCAAGTTCGTGCTGGCGGATAAGCCCAAACAGCGTATTTCTGTCGTCCTTCCGCCAATATTGGGCAAAAGCCTCACCCTTAATGGAGAACAGGCAATAACTAACTACCTGACCCTTGTCCAGTTCAGGGGTAACCACGTGGATCATTGCTCCGGCTGTGTCGGCTTTGCTGTCTATCAACGCCCAGATTACCTCTTGCCAACTGCCTGCAGGCCCACCAGGGGGGGCTGGGTGAAGGTTGATCATGTCGTGTCGTTGGCACAGCTCTTCACTCACGATGAGCATATAGCCAGCCAGGACGCAAAGATCGCAGGCAAACGATTTGATTTTCTTATTCACTTCTCTGTCATATTTGATACGCCACTCTGTTTTGACAGTCAAATCTTCTTGTTTACCAGTCATGAACTTTTTGTGAGATAAACAGACGAAGGGAATTCTGTAGTTCCGGACAAGCTCAAACAGCATGTCGCTTTCTTTTGACTCTCCGGGCTCTCGGTTGCTAAACACGAAGCTGATTTCCCCATTGATATCGCCGCTGCGGATATTGTCCTGCACAGTCTGCAAAAGCTGTCGGGCAGCTTTATCCCTTCCCGTGGAGAACCAGCCGATGTTCAACACCTGTCCCTCCTGTGTTCTTGTTTACATCATTTTCGAGCTCTCGCCTCTCGTCGTCGCGAGTGAAGCCAGGCAATCTCCAGGCGCTCACGGCTGACTCCGGGAAGGGCCGCCAAGTATATGATTACTTATCTTAGCCCACGTACTAGCCAAATGAGCCAAGTAGCTAGATTTTCGCCCGAATATTTGGCCTTTAGCCAGGGAACTTAGAAAATCGTCAGGGCCATCGAATTCGGACATTTCCACATAAGCCCGGCCAATTTCACCCAAGGTATGAGCATCGCTGCCAGCGCTGGCAGCCTTTCCCCGTTCTTTGGTTAGCGTCGCTGCCCTGCGGATGCTGCTGGAAAAGGGCGTGCGGGAATTAAAAGCTTCGATAATATCAACCTGGGACAAGATTTCCATCGAGGTTAGCACGTTGTCACGCCGGAACAGAGACCTGCCAAATGGGTGAGGAATGGCCACCAGGCCGCCCTGGTCTCGGATTCGCGATATTGTTTCCTGAGCAGACAATCCTTGACGAATCCCTTCACTAAGAAAGAGCCCCATTATTTCACCTGCGGTCGTCGCTATCTCCTCAGCAACGATCACTCTAAATGGCGCAATTTGCCTTAGCTTTAGGGCACCAGTAATAGTATTGTGGTCAGCTACAGCAACGCAATCTATGCCTAGCTCAAGGCAACGCGCAATTATTCTCTCTAAGGGTGTGAGACAGTCTATAGAATAGCACGTGTGGATGTGTAAATCGGCTTTTATCAATTAGGTTCCCTAGGTTTCAGCTAACCTTCTCCGAGTATGCTCCCGTGCGTGTGTTGATCTTCACGATGTCGCCCGTGTTAATGAAAAGAGGAACCTGTATAGTCACTCCTGTTTCTAACTTGGCCGGCTTGGTGCCCGCTGTAGCCCTGTCTCCTTTGAAGCCAGGCTCTGTCTCGGTAACGCGAAGCTCCACCGAAGCGGGCAGTTCCACGGCTACTGTATTCCCCTTGCAGGTCAGTATCTCTAAGACCGATCCCTCTCTTAAGAATCTTGTGTCATCTCCTATCTGAGCCGGAGTTAACACAATCTGTTCGTAGGTCTCGTTATCCATGAAGTAATGGAGATGGCCGTCGTTATAGAGGTACTGGACAGGGCGATGCTCCAAAAACACTGCTGCAACTTTGTCCCCCGATTGAAAATTTCGCTCAATGAGATTCCCGTTACGAACACCACGAAGTTTCAACTTGACCACGGGCTGCCTCTGTTGCATCTTGACGTGCTGATATTCCAGAATTTGATATATTTCGCCGTCCAACTCTACGACGACTCCCTTTCTCAGTTCTCCGGCATCAATCATATAGCATCCTCCGTCTCAAGTGTTCAGCATTCAGCCCTCGCACCAGTCTTGTTACTGACTGCTGAGCGTTGGCAACTGAAAGCTATTTTGTTGCCTTTGTGAGCACTCTAGCCTTGCCATTTTCTAAAACTACCATATCTTCAATTCTAACACCACCCTGTCCAGCAAGGTAAATTCCGGGTTCTATTGTAAAAACCATGCCGTCGACGAGTGAATCAGAGGAACTGAGACCAAGCCTGGGCGATTCATGTACGGCCAGCCCAACACCATGACCTAGACCGTGTCCAAAGGCATCTCCATAGCCAGCTTGTTGGATAACAGTTCGAGCCAATTGATCTGCCTGCGAAGCAAGCATTTTTGATTTGGTCCCTTCAATGGCAGTGGCTTGCGCTTTGAGTACTATATTATAGATTTCCTGAAAGGTTTTGTTTGCTCCGCCTAAGAATAAAGTACGACTAAGGTCGCTGCAATAACCATTGATTCTGGCGCCCATATCAATCACTACTGGTTCGCCGGAGCAGATTGTTTTGTCTGTAGGTCGAGCATGAGGCAAAGCTGAATTTGGACCTGAAGCCACAATGATTTCAAAAGGTACTCCTTCACTGCCTTTTTGCCGAAGGTCTTTCTCTATCTCCCAGGCTACCTCTTTTTCCGTCACGCCGGGGCGAATTATGGCCTTTGCCTGTTCCAAAGCAGCATCAGCTAGCTCTACAGCTTTTGTGATAAGTATTAATTCTTCGGGCTCTTTTACGGAGCGAAGCTGTTCTACTATGCCAGCAGTAGGAACAAGCTCAAGATTGATTTGCTTGGCCTTTATTGCCTCGCTCACCTTATGATGACTTTCGTAAGAAACAAAATTTGACTCGAAGCCTAGTTTGCGCCACCCCAAATCACAGATTAACCGGGGCAGCCAGTCATGTAACTCTTGCTTGACTTGGATGATTTCAAACCCCGGTGACTCTCCCTTAGCCTGCTCCACATACCGGAAGTCAGTAACTAGAATCGCACTCTGTCCTGAAATGAGTAGCCATCCGGAGGAGCCCGTAAACCCAGCAAGGTAACGAAGGTTCTCCGGTGGAGAGATTAGGAGAGCATCCAATCCCTTTTCGGCGATCAACTTCCACAGTTTCCGCAATCTCTCCATTTTCGAATTTCTCTTTTTGCCTTCGGCAAGTTCTTCTGCTATTTGGAGTCCTCGTTCACCCATTAGGTTCTTTCCGCTTGCCTCGCAGGGCTGGTCAGAATGCCTCCAATGGCAGCTTGCCAGGAGAATCTTCTCTTACGTCACCAATAAACAAAAACCCCACGCCCACCGGGACGTGAGGTATGAACGCCTCAATCAAACACCACCGCCAAAGCAAGCCCC
The DNA here is from genome assembly GCA_029857995.1 of Dehalococcoidia bacterium. Lineage (GTDB taxonomy): Bacteria > Chloroflexota > Dehalococcoidia > GIF9 > AB-539-J10 > RBG-13-51-36. The sequence continues at coordinate 3,992 of JAOUFZ010000076.1, read as the reverse complement.
ACAGCAATTGAACAAAAGCAATCTGTTGCCCTTAGTGGTCAGGATCCCAGGACGGTTCCACTAGCATACCCTATACTTCGTTCCGGAAATGGATTATAGTCTCCCCATGTAATCATGTCAATCTCAAAATGGTGAGCGTCAACAGCATTGTGAAATCAGTCCCGCATGTTAATTTCTTAACATTTCTGGTATAAAATTAGACGAGTCGCAGAATAGCCAGGAGGCCAGGGATGGCAGACAAAAAAGTTCTGGTAGTTGACGATGATGTAAAGACTGTAGAATTAGTCAAGCTCTACTTGGACCGAGATGGCTACCAGGTTTTGACTGCTTATAATGGCGTTGAAGCTCTACGTCTGGCTCGCGAGAGCTATCCCGACCTAATTGTTCTTGATCTTATGCTGCCTGACATTGATGGGCTTGAGATCTGTCGTACCTTGAGACGTGAATCCGACGTACCAATTATTATGTTGACCGCCCGGACTACTGACCAGGACAAGCTAGCAGGCTTGGACTTGGGTGCCGACGATTATGTGACCAAGCCCTTTAGCCCAAAGGAAGTGGTGGCTCGGGTGCGGGCGGTGCTGAGACGACTTCCCGGAGAGCGTGGTCCCGAGGAGATTAAGACTGGCAAACTCAGCATGAATTTTGCGACACACGAGGCGTGGTTTGCCGGCAGACCATTGAATTTGACTAGTGTTGAATTCAAGTTGCTAGGAATTCTGGCCAAGGAGCCTGGTAGAGTCTTCAGCCGAACAAGCCTTATCGAGGAGGGTCTGGGCTACGATTTTGAAGGCTTCGACCGGACCGTCGATGTTCACATACTGAACCTACGCCGAAAACTGGAGGCAGACCCCAGCCACCCCAAGTATATAAAGACGGTATACGGAGTAGGTTATAAGTTTGTCGGAGGGGAACAGTGATACATCGGTTGTGGTTTCGTCTGGCATTGACCTTCGCAGTGATAATATTAGTAACCGTGGTCACCATATATTTCTTCGTCAGCCAGCGCATCGCTGTCGAAATGCAAGACTACACGACACAATACAAGGGGTATCTTTCCGGTCAAGTACGGTCTAAGCTATACATCTATTACTTGCAGCAAGGACTAAGCTGGGACGGCGTCCAGTCCCTGGTTAAAGACACGGCGGATGTCTCAGGGACACGTATCATATTGACGGCTGGCAACGGGACAGTCATAGGTGATTCAGCTAGGGAACTCCTGGGGACAAACTATACCGACTCGTCGGAAAGTCCAGTCGAGCTGACCTCGGGCCAGCAGGTTATCGGAAGAGCTTACATTATTTATGACCCCACCGCGAAGGAATATGTTGCTCCGTTTCTGAGACTATCTGCGTCCATAAATCGTTCTCTCCTCCTGGGCGGTTCTCTGGCAATCGGCATTGCTTTGCTATTGACTTTTCTCCTATCGCGGAGGATGATGTCACCCATCGGAGTTCTGGCTGGGGCTGCCAGACGATTAGGACGCGGCGATTTATCCCAGAGGGTTCGATTACAGGGAGAGGGCGAGGTTGCATCACTGGCTCAAGCCTTTAACTCCATGGCGGGTGACCTCGAATATGCCGAGCAACTGCGACGAAATATGGTCGCTGATGTTGCTCATGAACTGAGAACCCCTCTTTCCAACATTCAGGGCTATTTGGAGGCAATTCGCGATGGGATGGTAGAGCCAGATGATGCTGCTATCCGCTCTCTCAATGAAGAGACGGCTCTGCTTTCGCGACTAGTCAATGAACTCCAGGAGCTAAGTCTGGCTGAAGCTGGCGAGCTGAAGCTGGTCTATCAGGCGGAAGACATCACCAACTTGGTTAAACAGGCGATGGCTCCCTGGCGGCCCCAATTAACAGCAGGAGAGATATCGCTGTCACTTGAAGTGCCCGATGATTTACCGCTGGTTAACATCGACTGGCAGCGTGTCAACGAGGTGCTGCACAACATTCTGGAAAATGCGGTGGCTCACACTCGTAAGGGAGGCACTATTAAGATAACTGCTAGCCACAAAGGCAAATGGGTAGAGGTGAGCGTATCTGATACAGGCGAAGGCATTCCTGCTGAGGATTTGCCTCATATCTTCGAGCGTTTCTATAGGGTGGACAAGTCTCGGGCCAGAGCCACCGGTGGCAGTGGTCTGGGACTTACTATTGCCAAGCGTTTGATAGAAGCGCATGGTGGAACAATCGTAGTTCAAAGCAAGCTGGGGAAGGGAAGCCGTTTTTCATTCACTCTCCCCATCGCAGAATAGCACTAACTATGTTGGATGAGTGATGCTTAGCTGTTGAGAATAACGCTAACCCTTTCCTTTTACTTGGCGTTCTAGTATTATACAAGCTACATGCTCAAAAGGATTATAACAAATAAAAAGCTAATGATCGGTTTATTGGCTCTGGGTGTGGCAATGATAGTAGCAGGCCTGGTGATAGTATCTGTGGGTTTGCCTTAGCCTAACTGTTCCTGCAATTCATCGCTCTTTTAGCTCTTGAAAGCCCTTGGTCAAATAGCAAACAAGTTACCACTGCACAAACAGCGGTATCACTGTTCCGCTGTAGGTATAGGTATATTGAGGGGAAAGGGTATGCATTGTCAAGGGCGTAGCTGACAGGACGAACAGTTAGGCAGTTTGTTCAATTATAGGGGAAAGTTCAGTTCAAGTCCCAGTTGCCGACTGCACACTGCGCGAAGCCGTTCCATCCCACAGCAACCACGGTGCCGTCGGATCTAACTCCCAGAGTGTGGTAGTCGCCTGCGGCGACTTGGATGATATTCGACCAGTTGCCGATATTGCACTGCCCCGCCCAGTTCGTGCCCACGGCAACCACGGTGCCATCGGACTCAAGCCCCACCGTGTGCCTGCCGCCTGCGGCGACTTGGATAACGTTCGTCCACATGCTGACATTGCACTGCTCTCTGTTGTTGTACCCCACAGCGACCACGGTGCCGTCGGACCTAACCCCCACAGTGTGATAGTCACCTGCGGTGATCTGGACGATGTCCGTCCAGCCGCCGACATCGCACTGCCCGTTGTCGTTGTATCCCACGGCGACCACGGTGCCGTCTTCCTTAAGCGCCACCGTGTGAGCGTAGCCTGCGGCGACCTGGACGATGTCCGTCCAGGCGCCGACATCGCACTGCCCTTTCCTGTTGTCTCCTACGGCGACGACGGTACCGTCGAACCTAAGCCCCACCGTGTGGTAGTGGCCTGCCGCGATCCGGATGATGTTCGACCAGTCGCCGACATTGCACTCCCCGTGGTAGGTGTACCCCACGGCGACCACGGTGCCGTCTTCCTTAAGCGCCACCGTGTGAGCGTAGCCTGCGGTGACCTGGGTGATATCCGTCCAGTCGTCGACATCGGACTGCCCGTAGTATCGATCGCCGTACCCCATGGCGACCACGGTGCCGTCGGACCTAAGCCCCACCGTGTGATAGTAGCCTGCGTCGACCATAAAGTTGACCTCCTCAAAGTTGGCGGTGATAGAGCCGTGGTCATTTATGGTGATGGTGGTTGTGGCATCATTAACATTGAGAATGGTGCCCACATCGCCAGTCCAGTTGACAAAGCGATAGCCCACTTCAAGCCCAGCCACCAGGCGGACCACCCCTCCTTCATAATAGGTAAAAGTCCCCTCTCCAGGGGTGGTTACTGACCCTCCAGTCGTACTGGCGATAGTGAGGGTATAAGATTCACGACCACCATAGCCTACCATTCCGGCAATTAAGGCTACCGCAATTAAAAAGACGGTGATTGTTCTCATGCACGTGAGCCTGAAAATGCTATTGTATCAGTAGCGAGAGAATTATCAATAGGTTGCAGTATCCAAGACATGCCTCGGAGCCAAGGAGTCACAAGACGCTATCTTGTCACCACTGCACGAACATAGGGATGTTTGATTCTTTTGCACTATGACCAAGTCTCCGACAAAGAATCACTCGCTATTGTACCTGCTTTGTCTGGTGCCTAGAGCCCGTACAGCTCG
>JAOUFZ010000075.1 GCA_029857995.1 Dehalococcoidia bacterium | reverse complement strand
CGAAAAATACGTTCTTGAATCCGGCCTGGCTCAACATATCTACAAGTGTTTTTGTCGTAAACTGATTTATGTTCAGTCTCCTTAGATTCCACCGCCTTTTCTAACTGAAGAAGTTATTGTTCCCCTGGCGAACTAACCGTGTTCCTCAAGTCAGCAGGATGCTCCTCCGTTCTCTCAGGGGTGCGAGTAGAGCCAGGTATAGTCTGCATCGCCAGTTCTTGGGCCATAATCCGGAGGCAAGCCAATATGCACACCAGCATCAACGAGCGCCTGAATGGGATGAAAAACATAAGCCGAATCACTGGCGCTCAAAGCAGTAGCCATACCCAACCACTGCTCATCGGTGCCACGAGTTTCTTCGACCAAAGCACTTAGTACAATCTGAGCCAACTTATTTGCTTCTTCGTGGTTCTGTTACCCCGATTACATCGGAGCTACTAGAGTACTCACCCCTTCTTCACGTAATTGCAGATAATTGCTCTCATTCAACAGCATCCCGTTGGTAACAAGTATTACTCACTGTGTCCCAGATTGCTTGTTATACCGTCACCGACAGCCCGTCATCTATCAAAGTACTTCCAGGCAATAACGCTTGGAGCTATGGCGGGGAAAAAATAGCTAAATGCCGTACCAACCATGTAGATAATGTATTGAAGGGGCCTGAAGAAGATGGGGGAAGAATTCCACCACCTGTCTCCCACAGTTAAGCCTCTTATACCTTTACCTCTGATGACAAAACCACTTGCCTTTAGTTCCTCCAAACTCCAGACATATCTATGTTCCTCATAGGGATTCCCGTAGTAGTCATGATGCGGGCATTTGCGTATAGGGGTGGTTAACAAAATTGCCTCCCTCGACACCCTTTCGAGCTCGCGGAGAGCCTTTTGCCCATCCTCTTTATCAAGGTGTTCTAGCACTTCAATAAGAACTATCAAATCAAATTGCTTATCCTTGATAGGAAGCGCCCTCACGTCTCCGCAGATGACACCTTGGTAGATGTCTCTGTGATTGGATGTTCTAACATTAGGCTCAAAAATATCTAACCCTATCGTATAAAAATTTTGAGTTCTGATAACTTGTGAGAGAGCGCTATATCGGCCACAACCTATATCCAGTATTTTGGCACCTGTCCTATTTCTAAACCCCTTCCAGATAGCCACGTTTCGTCCAAATGTGTTAAGGCAGAACAAAACCAGCCAATTTATCAAACCGTGTAAATGTATGTCTCTCATGGTAACCCTTGGACCGTGTCAGACCAAATATCGCGCAATTGTTGATAACTACTCTCGTTCAGCAACACTCCGTTGGCAATAAGTATCACTTACCGTGTCCCAGATTGCTTGTTATACTGTCGCCGACAGCCCATCATCTATCAAAGTATTTCCAGGCAATAGCATCTGCAGCTATAATGGGGAGAAAATAGCTAAATGCCGTACCAATCATGTAGATAATGTATTGAAGGGGTCTGAAGAAGATGGGGGGAGAACGCCACCATCTGTCTCCTACGGTTAAGCCTCTTATACCTTTACCTCTAATGACAAAACCACTTGCCTTTAGTTCCTCCAAACTCCAGACATATCTATGTTCCTCATAGGGATTCCCGTAGTAATCATGATGCGGGCATTTGCGCATAGGAGTGGTTAACAAAATCGCTTCCCTCGACACTCTTTGAAGCTCGCGGAGAGCCTTTTGCCCATCCTCTTTATCAAGGTGTTCTAGCACTTCAAGAAGAATTATCAAATCAAACTGCTTATCCTTGATAGGAAGCGCCCTCACGTCTCCGCAGATGACACCTTGGTAAGTGCCTCTGTGATTGGATGCTCTAACATGAGGCTCAAAAATATCTAACCCTATCGTATAAAAATTTTGAGTTCTGATAACTTGTGAGAGAGCGCTATATCGGCCACAACCTATATCCAGTATTCTCGCACCTGTCCTATTTCTAAACGCCTTCCAGATAGCCACGTTGCGCCCAAATGTGTTAAGGCAGAACAAAACCAGCCAATTTATCAACCTGCGTAGCTGTATGTCTCTCATGGTAACCCTTGAACCGTGTTTTTAGAAGGCAAATCCACTTTAGAAAACTCTTAAAGGCGTTTAGCTTTATTATAGGCTGCAGCTACAGCCTCCAGAATAAGAGACCGAAATCTCCTCTTTTCTAACTGAAGAAGACCCTCGGTAGTAGTTCCTCCCGGCGAGGTAACCATGTTCCTCAGATCAGCAGGGTGCTTGCCCGTCTTCTCAACAGTGTGAGTAGAGCCGAGTACGGTCTGTATCACTAACGCTTGAGCCATATCCCGGGGCAGACCAATATGAACACCAGCATCTATGAGCGCCTCGATAAAGAGAAAGACATAAGCCGGACCGCTGCCGCTCAAAGCAGTGGCCATACCCAAATATTTTTCATCGGCAACATAAATCTCTTTACCCAAGGCACCCAGCACAGTCTGAGCCAACCTCTTTTGCCTCGGTTCAGTTTCAGTAGTTGCCGTCCAGACAGTCATTCCCTCGCCAATTTGTGCTGGCATATTAGGCATAGCCCGAATCACAGAGGAATGGTCTAAACCCCGGCACAGACTGGATAGAGTAGCGCCGGCTACGATAGATAGAACTAACTGTTCGGCAGCCAAACCCTTTATCTCATCCATTACCTGAGGCAGATTCTGGGGCTTCACTGCCAGAATAATCAAGTCAGCATTTTTTACCGCCTCTCTATTATCGGCCAAACAGCTGACCCCATATTCTCTGTTCAATACTTCACGGCGCACTGGACTGACATCGCTAACTACGACATCTTGTGGCCCAGCCATCTTTTTATTCAAAAGGCATTTGGCCATCGCTTCTCCCATAGCTCCGCCACCAATAAAGGCTATCTTTATCTTCTTCTTGGCTTTGCTACCTCGCGCTTCCATCATGATGCTACCACAATGTTTACCACCCGCTTGGGGACATAAATGACTCTAGTGAGGCTCTTACCACTGATATAAGCCTTCACGCGCTCTCGACCGAGCGCCAATTCCCTAGCTTCGACTTCGCTTACGGAAGCAGATACAAGGATCTTATCGCGAAGTTTGCCATTAACCTGAATTATTAATGTGATCTCTTCTTCCCTGGCTAGTTCTTCGGCATACCCGGGCCATGACTGGTTATGCACACTATAAGGATGCCCCGTTCTCTTCCATAACTCTTCGGCAAGATGCGGAGCAGTCGGTGCGAAGAGACGGAGAAAATAACCAATAGCTTCTTTCCATACAGAACTTGACACTATCCCTCTTTCTTTAATCTTGGATAGGTAGTTACTGAATTCCATAAGGCTGGAAAGCATGGTGTTGAAGCGGAATCTTTCCAGATCAGCAGTCACCTCTTTGATGGTCTTGTGAGTGAAATGAAGCAATTCTTTCTCGGCTTCAGGATCGACGACACGGCTAGCATAGTCTGCTGTCATTAAGCTCCACACTCGATTCAGCCAGCGGCTGATGCCTACGATGCCTCTATCGCTCCATTCACCCCCAAGTTCCCAGGGACCGATAAACATGAGATACCCGCGAACGGCGTCGGCTCCTAACTTAGCCACATATTCGTCGGGGGCAATTACGTTACCTCTGGATTTGCTCATCTTATCACCACGATAGACTATGGTGCCCTGGTTGAATAGGCGAGCAAATGGCTCGTTAAAGCTAACGAGTCCCATATCCTTCAATGCTTTGATGAAAAAACGAGCGTAGAAGAGGTGCATGACTGCATGTTCGGCACCCCCGGTATACAAATCCACAGGCAACCAATATTTCACCTTGGCAGCATTAAAAGAAGCACTCCTGGTTTTGGGACTGGTGTACCTCAAGAAATACCAGGAGGAACACATAAAAGTATCCATAGTATCAGTCTCTCTTCGTGCAGGTCCGGAACATTTAGGGCAGGCGGTATTGACGAATGACTGGCAGTATTTTAAGGGAGATTCGCCGGTTGGTTTAAATTCTGCATTGGGAGGAAGCAAGACAGGCAAATCCTCTTCGGGCACAGGGACTGTGCCACACCTATCACAATAAATAATGGGGATGGGTGCTCCCCAATACCTCTGTCTGGAGATAAGCCAATCACGGAGGCGATAAACGACTGTCCGCTTGCCCCATCCTTTTTCCTCCAACAAAGCACAGATCGCTTCATATCCCTTTTCGCTGGACAAACCGCTGAACTCCCCAGAATTCACCATTGTACCTGACCCGGCATATGCTTCCGCCAATTCTTCACCCATCCAGCCTGGAGGAGCAATGACTGTTCGCACCGGTAGCTTAAACCTTCTGGCAAATTCCAAGTCTCGTTCATCATGAGCAGGCACTGCCATGACTGCTCCTGTGCCATAGGTTGGCAATACATAATCAGCAATCCAGATAGGCACTCGCTCTCCGTTCACCGGATTGATGACGTATGTTCCCAGAAAGGCTCCCGTTTTCTCCCTGCCTAGTGCCACCCGTTCATACTCAGTCTGCCGCGGACACCAAGCGACATACTTGTCCACTTCGGCTTTATGTTCAGGCCTGGTCAATTGAGAAACCAAAGGATGTTCCGGAGCTAGGAGGAAGAAAGTCACCCCAAAAATAGTATCCGGCCGAGTAGTGAACACTCTTATCTCCTTCTGTTCCATTTCTTCGTCTTCTAGACGGAAGGAAATTTCCGCCCCCTCGCTCTTGCCCACCCAGTTCTTCTGCATTGTCTTTATGTGCTCTGGCCAGTCCAGACGACTATGGTCGAGCAATTCCTCGGCGTATTTAGTAATTCTGAAAAACCATTGTTCCAGCTCTCTTTTCGTCACTGGTGTACTGCACCTCTCACAGACACCTTCTCCTATTACTTGTTCATTAGCCAGCACTGTCTGACATCTAGGACACCAGTTAACGGGCGCCTTAGCTCGGTAGGCGAGACCAGCGTGATAAAATTTGAGGAAAAACCACTGTGTCCACTTGTAATAGCTAGGTAGACAAGTGATTACTTCACGATCCCAGTCATATATCGCCCCCATGCTCCTCAGCTGCCGACGCATATTGTCTATGTTTCTCATCGTCCAGTCATAAGGGTGAATACCACGACTGATGGCTGCATTTTCGGCAGGCAAGCCAAACGCATCAAAGCCCATGGGATGCAGCACATTATAGCCCTGCATCCTCTTGAATCTGGCATAAGTGTCTGAGGGCGCCATGGCGTACCAATGGCCAATGTGGAGATCTCCTGAGGTATATGGAAACATAGTCAAGGCGTAAAATTTTGGGCGGCTATTATGTCTCCGCACCGTATAAATATGATCAGCCGCCCATCTCTGCTGCCATGTTTTTTCGATTTCCTGAGCGGCATACTTTTGCGTCATATTCGGTAAAGTTTAACCTAACTCAGGGTGAATTAAAAGTCCCTCTCTGTCATTGGAAATCGACGCGGAAAATGGCAAAGGGGAAAGATGCGAGAAGAGAACCGGCCTCCTGTACTCAAGAACAAAAGAGAGATTCTGGGAGGAGAGTGGCAATAAAATCGAGGAGGAATTGAAGACCTGCAAGCTGGATTATGTGCCTTCCGGCCGAACTAGATTAGCCCGCGTGTCTTTGTTAAGGGACCGCAAGTATTTTGGCGAGAAGCCCTCAGATCCTCAAGGGGGTATCGAACGCAAGATATACGGGCAATCAAGGCTTGAACCACGATCTTTGAGAGATAACAAGCTCTCTGCTTCTTACTTTTGGGACTAATCCCAGAAGTATACCGCACTTGCCAGGATACAACTATCCTGTCAGAATTTTTGCTCTCTCGCCCGTGGAGTTCACGCAGGCATAAACCAGACCACGGCCAGTGCGTGACCCCTCAACACCCGGTGACCGCCGTAGATATTCAGCGTTTCTCTATTCTGAATACTTTTGTGCCGCACACAGGACACACACCTTGGGTGGCTGGTCTGCGATTCTTGAGCATAACCCGCCGTGGGTTGCTTATCTCCCTCTTTTTCCTACACTTCATGCAATAAGCTGTTGCCATCGTGCCCTCCTTTCTATTTCGCTATTGCCATATTGTTACTATAAGAGCAAAGCTTTGTCAATACCTTCTGCGGTTTTGCAGCAAAGATTCCAGGATTTTGGCAAGCTAGACAGAAGCCGAAAACTGCTTGACTTCTTGCTACCAGGTTATACGTGGCATTCTAGTTAGGACAACTCGGTAGTAGTAGCTGCAATGTCATTTTGAATCGTTTCAGGCATTTCTCTTTTCCCAATACTGCCATGGTCTGAAATAGTGGTGGTGCCGCAGTCCGTCCTGTGATGGCTATCCTTAACGAGCCGAAGAATTCTCCTGTGCGTAGGTTTAATTCTGTGGTCAGAGAGCGCAAGATACCCTCTAGTGTAGCGGCATCCCAAGTTGCTAGCTTCTCCAACTTTTGCCAGGCAATCGTGATAGCTCCGGTCGCTGATTTGGCATCCAGTTTGCCTTTCAAAAGCAGGCCTGTATCATATCGCAGCTCGTCAAGGAAGAAGAAATCAGCAAGCTGAGGAACCTCGGCCAGAGTCTTGGCTCGTTCTTGAATGAGTGATAGAACCTGGCTGACGTAGCTTTCATCCAATGGCCGCCTCACCGAGTCCGGCAAATCCCTATCTAAGAATGGCATAGCTCGATGGACAAATTCTCCTAAGCTCAGCCTGCGCAGATAAACCCCGTTCATCCATTCCAGTTTTTCCCTATTGAAGATGGCCGCTGTTTTGCCTACCCTTTCCAAAGAGAAGTGCCTTATCAATTCTTCTCGAGACAATAACTCAGTTCGGTCATCGAGCGACCACCCTAAAAGCGCCAGGAAATTGATCATGGCATCTGGTAAATATCCTTGTTTTTGATATTCGCTGATATTGGTGGCACCGTGTCTTTTGGATAATTTGGCACGCTCAGGTCCCAGAATCATGGGCAAATGAGCAAATCGCGGAGCTTGCCAGCTAAGAGCCTGGTAAAGCAAAACGTGGCGAGGAGTGCTGGAGAGCCACTCTTCGGCCCTGAGGACGTGTGAGATGGCCATCAAATGGTCATCTACTATATTGGCTAGGTGATATGTGGGATAACCGTCGGATTTAAGCAGGACGAAGTCGTCTAGGGTATCGTGCTTGAAAGTCACCCGGCCATAAATCAAATCATGGAATGTCGTTTCGCCTTCAAGAGGTGTCTTGAAGCGAACCACGGGAGTAATACCTGCTGCCTTTAGCTGACTCTTTTCCTGTTCAGTCAGATTCCGACAATGTTGATCATACTTCGGTGGCTGCTTGCGTTTCGTCTGTTCTTGCCGCATCGCCTCCAATCGTTCTGGAGAGCAATAGCACAAATATGCATGATCCTCATCAAGCAACTTCTGCGCAGTTTCACGATAAACAGACAACCGTTGCGATTGGAAATACGGCCCTTCGTCCCACTCCAATCCCAGCCAGCGCAGGCTATCCAGTATTATGTCCACTGCTCCCTCCACCTTACGAGCGGTGTCGGTATCTTCAATCCGTAAGATAAAGATGCCGCCGTGGTGGCGAGCAAAAAGCCAGTTGAATAGAGCCGTCCTTATGTTGCCTAAGTGTGGATACCCTGTAGGACTGGGGGCAAAACGAAGTCTAACCGATGTTTCTGACTCAGACTGCATTGGGCTATATTCTGAATTTGGGTCTGACCCTATTTAGAGAGTGTTTGATATATGTTTCTTAACCGATCCAGGTATTTCCTCAGTCTCTGAGCAAGCTGTTCAACCTGATTGAGGGCATTTTTGGTATCCTCCAGCTCCGTTGTTATCTTGAACAAAATCTCGTCCCGCCTCTGG
>JAOUFZ010000074.1 GCA_029857995.1 Dehalococcoidia bacterium | reverse complement strand
TGTGGAGGGGAGACCAACCACCTCTCGTTTCGTGACCACGTGCTGGATCAGGCTATTAACCAGCAACTTATCGCAGATAGATTGAAGGCTCTCCTTCGAGAGACCGCCCCGTAGGGAATATTTACGGGCGGTTTTCACTGATGTAACCGTAGCTATACCGAGGTCGCGGATTGCCTTGCCGACACTCCCCGCCACGGGATCCATCACGCCAGGATTGTAGGCTACTTCAACAACGTGGATATCCCCACCCTCAATACGAGATAAGTGCCCCTTGCCCCAGGAAAAGTCTTCAACTACAGGGTCGGCTAGTAGTTCTTGACCAATCTTTATTACCTCCGCCTCACCCAGCTCTCCTTCCAGAAGATATACATCGCTTACCCCAGCCTGTTTTACAGTCGTGATGCCAATATCACGGATGTCCTTCTCTAGCCTGTCTCCCTCGGGGTCGGGGAAACCAGCCTTTACTGAGACCTCGATCCAAAACAAGAGACTTGCCTTTCTACAACTTCCAGGAGCCTACCATCCTTCAAGACCTAAGCTGGCTACCTCGAAGGATTCTATCCTCAGAGTTGTGAGACCGTTTTTGGCTGACCATATTCAAGAAATAGCTATGGAACCTCAAGTTGTCGGTGAACTCGGGGTGGAAAGCACAGGCCAGTAGTCGATTTTGTCTGATGGCGACAATGGTGCCATCGGGAAGACGGGACAGGATTTCTACACTTGGCTTGGCCTCTTCGATGATCGGGGCTCGAATGAAAACAGCATGGAATGGCTCTTCGCTCACAAGCGGTATCTCCAAGTCTGTCTCAAAGCTATGAACCTGGCTGCCAAAGGCGTTGCGCTTGACCTTCGTATCCATGAGGCCCAGCGTCTCCATTTCATAGTTGGAGACATCCTTGGCAAGCAAGATCATCCCGGCACAGGTTCCCCAAATAGGTAAACCATCTCGAGCCACCTTCCTTATAGGCTGAATCAAATCAAAACTCTCCATGAGCCTCAGCATGGTAGTACTTTCCCCACCGGGGATAATAAGCCCATCAAGTGTATTGAGTTCGTGGGGCAGGCGAATTAGAGGGGCCTCCACACCTAATTGTCGCAGGATGCCAATATGCTCTATGAATGTTCCCTGTAGAGCGAGAACCCCCACCCTCATATCTTGTAGATTTCCCGTAGGTTTCCGGAATCGATTTTCGATGGCTAAAGTCGCGGTCCAAGCGTAGACTCAAGGGATTATCCCTTGGGCCAAGGCTCATGATACACCAAGCCACGGAACTAAGCAAGCTCTTATTATGCTTGACAAACATGACTTTGCTCTGGTATTCTGGAAAACGGTTTCCTATTACCGAGAATACCGAGGTGTTACCTTGGGTTTCGAAACACAGGACGTAGAAAGAAAGACAATTGCTATCCTCAGGATCCTGGGCCAATCCAGTGAGCCTGTTGGTGCTAGAGTTATTTCCCGTAATCTTAAGGAACAGGGCATCGAGTTAAGTGAACGTGCTGTTCGGTACCACCTTAAGCTAATGGATGAACGTGGGTTTACAGAGAGCATGGGAAGAGACGGAAGGTTAATTACACAGCTGGGCCTTGAAGAATCAGAAAGTGCTCTAGTCAGTGACAAGGTTGGTTTCGTAGCTTCCAAGATTGAGCTTCTGGCCTACCAAACGGAGTTCGACCTAGAAAAGCGTCGAGGCGAAATTCCTGTCAATATCTCCTTTTTCCCTGAGAGGCAATTTAAGAAAGCGATTGAAGCTATGAAGAGCGTTTTTCAGGCCGGAATTTGCGTTAGTGAGCTTGTTGCTGTAGCCCGTCAGGGTGAAAAACTGGGGGAGATAATTGTGCCCCAGGGTAAAATAGGGCTAGCCACTGTTTGCAGTGTTATAGTCAACGGTGCTTTGCTTAAAGCCGGTGTACCTATGGATTCCAAGTTTGGCGGGATCCTCCAAATCAAGACCCGCAAGCCTTTGCGCTTTGTGGAGCTTATCCAATATTCAGGCTCATCCTTAGACCCTTCAGAAATATACATTACTAGTAAGATGACTAGCGTTGGTCAAGTGGTTAGAAAAGGTGAGGGTAGGATTTTAGCCAATTTCCGAGAAATACCAGCTCTATGCCAACCCGAAGCAGAAAAGGTCGTTGCCGGCTTAAAAGAAGCTCATCTGGGTGGAGTGCTTATGATGGGCGAAGTGAGCAAGTCTGTGTGCGAGGTTAATGTGGAATTAAACAAGGTAGGGATGATACTCACAGGGGGGCTTAACCCTGTGGCTGCTGCTGTTGAATCTGGAGTCGAAGTGGAGACCCATGCTATGAGCGCTATCATGCAATATAAAGAATTGGTTGTATTTAGGGAGCTCTGAGATGAAATTTATAAGAATCATACCCTGCTTAGATGTGAAGGACGGCAGAGTAGTCAAGGGAATAAAGTTTGTGAATTTGAGGGATGCCCGAGACCCTGTAGAGGCAGCGGAGGCTTATTGCCGAGAAGGTGCTGATGAGCTGGTTTTCCTCGATATCGCCGCCACCGTGGAGAGCAGAGGAACAAAGCTGGAATGGGTTAAGAAGGTGGCAGAAAGAATCACTATCCCTTTTGCCGTAGGTGGTGGGGTTAGAAACATAAAAGACATGAAATCCTTGTTCGACCTCGGTGTGGATAAGGTCTCGGTAAATACCGCGGCTGTGAGGAATCCTGAACTTATAAGAAAGGCCTCGAAAAAATTTGGCAAAGAGAAGATCGTTGTTGCCATTGATGGGCAAAAGAATCCCCCTAGAAGTGGCCTTCCACGATTAGAGGTAGTAGTCAATAGTGGCAATGAATCCACAGGACTAGGTATTGTTGACTGGGCAAAGAGGGTAGAGAAACTAGGGGCAGGGGAGATTCTCTTGACCAGCAAAGATGCTGATGGCACCAAGCAAGGATATGACCTAGAGATGACTAAGGCCGTGGCTGAAGCCGTCAAAATTCCAGTTATTGCCTCGGGAGGAGCAGGCAAGCTTGAGCATCTTTATGAAGCTGTAGCAATTGGCAAGGCGTCGGCAGTCTTAGCCGCTTCTATCTTCCACTTTGGGGAAATATCCGTCTCCGAGGCAAAAAGGTACCTTAAGGGAAAGGGCATAACGATTAGAGACTCGCTGTAATAATCCATTTCGCTATCGCGTAAGATGAGATTCTCCCAGTCGATAAATGCTGGACGATTACCACTATGCTAAGATGCAACTCTAGAAGGAGAAAAGGACTTGGAAAATATTAATGCATTTGATGTGGTAAAACAACAAATAGACAGGTGTGCCGAAATTTTGGGCTTATCCCCAGACGTAACTGCAATGCTCAAAACGCCTATGCGCGAACTCCACGTATCGCTGCCTGTGCGGATGGACGATGGCCAGGTAAAGGTATTCCAGGGGTTTAGGGTGCAATACAATGATGCCAGGGGCATTACAAAAGGTGGTATTAGATTCCATCCCGATGAAACAATCGATACTGTTCGAGCACTGGCTGCCTGGATGACATGGAAATGCGCCTTGCTAGACCTGCCTTTAGGAGGTGCCAAAGGAGGAGTCATCTGCAATCCTAAGGAGATGTCTCCCGGTGAATTAGAAAGATTGAGCCGGGCATATGTGCGGGGCGTATTCCAGTTCATTGGGCCTGACAAAGACGTGCCTGCCCCCGACGTTTATACTACTCCACAGATTATGGCTTGGATGATGGATGAGTATTCAGCCATTGCAGGGAAGCCACAATTCGGTGTTGTCACGGGCAAGCCACTAGCGACTGGTGGCTCTCCCGGACGGAGTGATGCTACAGCTCGGGGTGGTATGTATACTATCCGTGAAGCTGCCAAGACGCTTGGCATTGACTTGAGCAAAGCTACCGTGGCTGTGCAGGGTTATGGAAATGCCGGATATTATGCGGCTCGGTTATGTAGCGAGCTTTTTGGGTCTAAGATATTAGGCGTATGTGACAGCAAAGGCGGGGTATGCTGCAAAACCGGGGTTGATCCAGACATGGCTTATGCGTGTAAGGCCCAGACTGCCTCGGTGTGCAATTTGCCAGGCATGGAGCATATCTCCAAGGAGGAACTATTGGAACTAGACGTGGATATACTTATCCCGGCGTCTATAGAAAATGTGATAACCGACAAGAATGCTCCAAATATTAAAGCCAAAATTGTTGCTGAGTTGGCCAATGGCCCAACTACGCCAGAAGCCGATGATATTCTATATAAAAATGGGGTTCACGTGATACCTGACTTCCTCTGCAACGCCGGTGGTGTCACAGTTTCCTACTTTGAGATGGTTCAAGACTTCTATCTCTACTTCTGGGATGAAACCGAGGTTCGCGAACGGTTAGACAAGAAGATGACTGCCGCCTATCATTCCGTGTTGAATACCAGCCAAGAATACAAGATAAACATGCGTCAGGCAGCTTACTTGATGGCTATCGAACGTGTAGTAGAAGCAATGAAGTTCCGTGGCTGGGTTTAGCACCTTGAGCCAAACAAGCTAACACAGAGGGAGTATGATTGCAGAACTCCTATTTGCCCTTTAGATTTTCCGTCTTGTGATATAGGCAGGTTACAGTGCAGTGTAACCTGCTTTTTGTTTGCCTCTATTCATTTTATGAATGAGCGCAGGAAATCCTTCCCCCCCGGTGAAATCACAAGGGCTTGACAAAGAAAAAGGGTCGTGTTAACATTAGGCATACGGCAACTGTATGCCGCTCAGATGTGATATATTATGGACAGACCGAGAGGCCCATGAGCATACAAAAGGTAGATTCTAAAATAATCGGCAGTGGTCTTCCCTCGCTTGATGAACTTTTGCAGGGTCTGCATTCGGGTGACAACGTGGTCTGGCAGGTTGACCGCCTCGAGGACTATTCACGCTTTGCAGAAGCGTTTGCTGAGCAAGGAATTCGAGACGGATTTGATTGTGTTTACTTACGCTTCGCTCCACACATGTCAATTCTGAAGCCGCGACGTGGGTTGACGGTGACCAAGATCAACCCCAGTGTCGGATTCGACTATTTCACTGGTGAGGTGCACCGAGTGATTGAGGAACGTGGCAGTAGAGTCTGTTACATCTTCGACAACCTTTCAACGCTGGTTGAAGAATGGGCTACGGACGAATTGTTGGTCAATTTCTTCCAGGTGACCTGTCCATACGTCTTAGAAGTTGGTGCCGTAGCTTACTTTGCCATCAGACGTGGGCAACACGGACACCGCGCCATATCCCAGATACGTAATACTACTCAGATACTCATCGATGTTTACCATGTCGGTAATGATATTTACATCCATCCATTAAAAGTATGGGATCGTTACTCTCCACAAATGTTTTTGCCTCACCGAACAACGGGTAATGGCTGGGAACCTGTGTCTCGTAGTGGTGATGCGGCAAGGATACTGACAACCGCTAGCAAACGACCACTTAATGTTAGCTCTGAGTCCATTGCTCCCTGGGATGCTGTCTATCGGAAGCTGCTACAAGATAGTTCGCTACACGGTGATTTGACGGTGCTGACTCAGGAAACCTTGGTACTAAAGGAATCACTAACCCGAATGATGATTGGTAACCATAAGAAGTTAATCCAGCTAGCTGACCGTTATCTGCCCTTAGATGCTCTGCTACGTGTAAGAGATCGTCTCATTGGTTCAGGTCGAATCGGCGGCAAAGCAGCCGGAATGCTGCTGGCAAGGAGTGTTTTGCTTGCAGATAAGGGCCCCATTGATTTTTCACAGGTGTTGGAAGAGCACGACTCCTTCTACATAGGCTCAGACGTATTCTTTACCTTTTTAGTAAATAACGACTTGTTCCAGGTCAGGCTGGAGCTATCGAAAACAGGCAAGCTCTCACGGGATGAGTTCGCCAAATTGGAACAAAGGTTTCTAGAAGGCAAGTTCCCAGAGGAAACAATGGAACAGTTCCGAGGCATGATTGATTACTATGGGCAGGCACCTATAATTGTACGCTCATCGAGCCTTCTTGAAGACGGCTTCACCGATGCCTTCGCCGGTAAATATCGCAGCGAGTTCTGTGCCAACCAAGGTAGCCCTGAGGAACGACTGGAGGCCTTCTTAAGGGCAGTCAAACTGGTTTATGCGAGTGCCCTGAATCCTGATGCGCTTGCCTATCGCCACCGGCGTGGTCTTGGCGAAGGTGACGAGCAGATGGCAATTCTCGTTCAACGTGTCTCCGGAATGCCTTACAAGCAGTACTTTTTCCCCAGTCTGGCCGGGGTAGGCTTTTCACGGAACCTCTTTGCCTGGACAAACCGCATCGACCCGAAAAAGGGGATGATACGGCTGGTGTTTGGTCTGGGAACTCGTGCCGTTAACCGTGTGAGCGGCGATTACCCCAGAATGATAGCGGTCAGCCACCCAAACATCAGGCCAGAGATTGGTATGGAGGTAGCCAAGTATTCCCAGCGAATGGTAGATCTTCTTAACCTCGAAGAAAAGACTTTTGAGACTAGACCTTTCGTTGAGGTAATTAAGGGAGACAGATACCCCGCTCTGAACTTGCTGACATCTGAGATAGCTGATGGTTACCCGCGTGATTGGTTCGCGACTTCAGCTGGTGGCTCTGAGAAAAAACTAGCCTTGACCTTTAACAGTCTGATAGACCGAACCAAGATTGTCAATATAATCGGGGAGATGCTAGTCAAGCTGGAGAATGCATGGGGGCAGCCGGTGGATATTGAATTCACAGCCCATGTTGACGTTGAGAGTCATGTGAGGGTCAACTTGCTGCAATGTCGATCATTGCGGGTGCCTACGTTAGCTGGCATAAAAGCCAGCATACCCGAAAAATTGCCTAGCGAACAAATACTCTTCCGCTCTAATCGGGCGATAAATGCCGGGATGGTCACGGACATTCAGTACATCATCTATATAGACCCCAGGAAATATGCCGAAGTAGCCACAATAGATACTAAGAAGTCTCTTGGGCGAGTGATTGGCAAGCTGAATGACCAGTTGCGTCACAAGGAGGGCAAGCTCATGTCAATGGGGCCAGGCCGGTGGGGTAGTAATAACATTGAGCTTGGCGTGAATGTGGGCTACGCAGACATCGACGCCACAGCTGTTCTGGTAGAGATTGCCCGCGAGGAGGCTGGCCATGTCCCAGAAGTCTCCTATGGAACCCACTTCTTTCAGGATTTGGTTGAGTCTGACATACTTTATCTTCCGGTTTATCCTGATGACCCTACTAGTGATTTTAATACCGGATTTTTTTCCAATTCACCCAATATACTGAAGGACTTACTGCCGGAACTAAGCAATTTCGAGAACATTGTACATGTGATTGATGTGGCAATGGCAACCGGTGGCGTTTCAGCCAAAGTTGTTGCTGACCCAGAGACTCGCAATGCTGTTTGTTTCCTAGATAAAAGCAGAATGGCGAATACTAATTAAAAGTAGGAGGAAAGAAAATGAATTTACAGAGACCGAATGCCAGTGATGCCACCAGGACGGCCAATCGCTCCAGAAGCGTTGTGCCAATGAGCGGACTTTGCAGTCGGTGTATTGACGGCTGCACTGGAAACTGCGAGGTTTTCAGAGCATCCTTCCGCAGCCGAGAGCTACTCTATCCCGGGCCTTTTGGGGAAATCACTGCCGGGGGAGACAAGAATTATCCTGTTGACTACTCGCACCTCAATATCCAAGGATATGCCCTTGGAGCAAAGGGGCTACCAGATGGCGTTATAGCTAACTCAGATACAGCTATTTTCCCGGCAGTAAACACAGAGACTGAATACGGCTGGGATAAAAGAGTCAAGATGCGCCTACCCATATTCACCGGAGCACTAGGTTCTACCGAGATTGCTCGTAAGAACTGGGAGCATTTTGCTGTTGGCGCTGCCCTGAGTGGAATTACCCTCGTTTGCGGCGAAAATGTTTGCGGCATTGACCCCAGGCTTGAACTCGATAGTCG
>JAOUFZ010000073.1 GCA_029857995.1 Dehalococcoidia bacterium | reverse complement strand
AGCTCGCGTCCCTGGAGGTAGCAGTGGTGGCTCAGCAGCCGCTGTAGCTGCTGATGAGACTATTTACGCTTTGGGCTCCGACACCGGAGGCAGCGTCCGTCAACCAGCCGCACTTTGCAGCGTGGTGGGACTTAAGCCGACCTATGGCCGGGTGAGCCGCTTCGGTTTAGTCGCTTTTGCCAGCTCTCTCGACCAAATCGGGCCACTAACCAAGGACGTCACTGACTGTGCCCTGGTGATGAATGCCATCGCCGGGTATGACCCCAGAGACTCGACTTCGGTACCTTATCCTGTCCCTGATTACACCCAGCAATTAATTCCTGACATCAAAGGACTGAGAATTGGCATTCCCAGGGAATACTTTGTCGAAGGCATGCAGAATGAGGTACGAGCGGCTTTGCAGGCAGCTATAGGCAAACTCGGGGAACTGGGTGCCCAAATAGACTGGGAAGTCTCTCTGCCTCATACCAAGTATGCTCTGGCTGTTTACTATATCCTGGCTCCGTCCGAAGCCTCAGCCAATCTGGCTCGCTACGATGGCGTAAAATACGGCTTCTCCAAGCGAGATGCCGGTAATGTTATCGAGACGACGGAGGGGACGCGGCAATCTGGCTTTGGGACGGAGGTCAAAAGGCGCATAATGCTCGGCACTTATGCCTTGTCCGCAGGTTATTACGACGCTTATTATGTCAAAGCACAGAAGGTGCGCACGCTAATAAAACGGGAGTTTGACCAGGTCTTTGACAAATATGATGCTTTGGTCACCCCGACTTCGCCCATAGTGCCTTTCAAGCTGGGTGAAAAGTTGGAGGACCCAATGCAGATGTATTTAAGCGATATATGCACCTTACCCGTAAACATAGCTGGAATCCCGGCTATATCGATACCTGCTGGCTTCGTTGACAATTTACCTATTGGCATGCAAATCATGGGAAAGCCCTTCAGCGAGGAAACACTGCTGCGCATAGCCTTCGCCTATGAACAAGGGACCGACTGGCATAAGAGAAAACCTCCCTTATTACGAAAGTAGTGCGGAGGGTAGTCTAAATACAGAATGTGGCAAGGATTACTATCTCACAGGGATCAGAGTAACAACTATACCCTGGTAGTAGATGCCGGTGAGGCCTTCAAACCCGGAGTCTGTGCCTACCAGCAACCAGAGTTCGCCATCCTGGCTGGCGGTGACGGTGTATTGATGTTCATCCTGTCGTATCAGTGAAATGTAACGCGGGTTCTCCTCAGCAGAAAGACCGTTGGCGACGTCACCGATTACCGATGCTGCTGTCCCGTTGCCGCTATTGCCTGATCCTTTGTCTATATTCAGGAGGTAATAGCCAGTGTCAGAATCAAGGTACACCTCGGGCCCCACTGTGGAGGCACCTGCTTTAAGGTACACGGACTCGCCGGGAGAGCCACCGATGCCAACGGCACCACTGGGTGCATTGGAAGCAAGGATTATGGTGAACATAACACGGTACTCCTGACCGGGCACCACACCCTCATCGGTCCCTAATCGTCGCTTGAGGAACATGAAGAGGTCGTCCGAATGGTTCATCCCCTGCAAGCAATAGCCGGTGCCATTGATTCCAAGTTCAGGTGGCAGCGGCCTTATTTCCCCCTCAAGCATCATGCCCTCCATCTCCGGACTATATTCAGCGAAGCCAGCTTCCCAGCCTTGCGCACCTTGACGAAAGTCAAATTCGAGACGAACTGAAGAGGATATCCCCGTAACGACTGCGTAGATAATCAAGCCAACTACTACCACCACAGCGACAAGTAAATTCTTCCTCATTTGTTACCGCCTCCGGATATGTTAACCCTGTTCAACTCAAATCTCTCACTATTCCGGGCGTTTTCGTTTCTCCAGAACCCTAGTTCAATAACATAATGCCCGACGCCGTCAAAGGTTGCGACTTTTCAAGGAGCTTAGTGGCCGGACTGCACGTTAGGAGATATACCCATCTCTGATAAGGAGTTCGGCGACGAGAACTGCGCCCTTGGCTGCTCCCATCTTGGTGTTGTGGGATACCAGAAGGTACTTGATGCCGTTTTTCAGAACGTTGTCCTTCCTGATTCTGCCGACCACGGTAGCCATGCCATCCTCAGCATCACGATCAAGCCGCGGCTGAGGTCTGAAGGGGTCTTCGTGGACTATTATCATGCGCCTGGGAGCTGAAGGCAGTTCAACTTCGTTGGCTGAGCCGTTGTATTCCCTCATAGCTCTGGCAACGTCGTTCACTTCACAAGCTTTCTGAGTGGAGACAAATACTGACTCCGTATGTCCCTCCCGGACATTGACACGGGTGCAGGTGCAGCTTACGTTGAACTTAGCCGGAGTCACTGAACTACCTGCGAAATTGCCCAGGATTTTCTGCGTCTCATGCTGCACCTTTTCTTCCTCCCCCGCAATAAAGGGGATGACGTTGTCCAGGATATCCAGGCCTATTACTCCCGGGCTCCTGCCCGCCCCTGACAGGGCTTGCATAGACGTCATTATGACGGCGTTCACGCCGAACGATTCGTAGATTGGCTTCAAGGTTATCGCCAGGCCGGTGGTAGTGCAGTTGGGAATCGGTGTGATGAAGCCTTTCCAGCCCCGGGCCTTTCTTTGAATATTGATTAATTTGGCATGCTCGGAGTTGATGCCCGGGATTAGGATGGGTACATCCTCTTCGTAGCGGAAGGCCGAGGCCGTACTTATGACCGCTTTATCTCTGGCAAATTTCGGTTCCAGAATCTTCGCCTGGTCAGACTCTATGGCGGAAAAGACGATGTCCAGGGCAGAAACATCCATCTCGGTGGCATTCTGGACAGGCATGGCCATAACCTCCTCCACTGGAGGTTCCTGGCAAAACCAGCGCAAGGCTCCAGACCGGGCATCGGTTATGGCTTCTTTATAGCTGCGCCCTGCCGACCTCTCGGAGGCAGCCAGCGCAGCAATTTGAATCCAGGGATGACCTTTCAAGGCAACGAGAAACTGCTGACCAACTATGCCAGTGGCTCCGATAATTCCAGCTTCTACCATGGTTGTCCTCCACTCAGTTCCTATTCTTCAGATTAGGCACGCGCAGCTTGCACTCCCTCCTTA
Source organism: Dehalococcoidia bacterium (assembly GCA_029857995.1). GTDB lineage: Bacteria > Chloroflexota > Dehalococcoidia > GIF9 > AB-539-J10 > RBG-13-51-36. The sequence goes on along the minus strand of JAOUFZ010000073.1, from coordinate 4,934 downwards.
CTGAGCCAATCGGGGCGAGAGGATTTGAACCTCCGACCTCAGCGTCCCGAACGCTGCGCGCTACCAGCTGCGCTACGCCCCGTTGTCTGTGCTATTATATGATGTTTATCTATAGAGGACAAGGATGAAGTATTGCGTCTTAATAGTTGACGGAGCAGCAGGTTGGCCACTGGCTGCTCATGGTGGCAAAACTTGCCTGGAGCTGGCGCGTACTCCGAATATAGATGCTATGGCCGAGGCAGGCATTGTCGGGCTGGTTCGCACTGTGCCGAGCGAGATGGAACCCAGCAGTGCCTGTGCCTGCATGTCCGTGTTAGGCTATGACCCTCAGGTATATTATCGGGGACGGAGCGCCATTGAGGCTCATGGCATGGGCGTTTCCATTAACGAAGGAGAGGCTGTTTTTCGTTGCAATCTGGTGGCTGTTCGCAACGGGAGGCTGTGGAGCTACAGTTGTGGCCATATTACTACCGGCGAAGGTCAACACCTCATTGCTGCTTTGAACGAAAAACTTGGCAGCGATAGACTGCATTTTTATCCTGGGGTGAGCTATAGACATTTATGCAAGATAAAAGGGAGGCAAGATACTCTCTTGGCTAGCTGCACCCCACCGCATGATATTCCTGACAAGGCCATTGCTGGGTTTCTTCCTAAGGGGCCTGGGAGCGACTTGTTAAGAGACCTCATGGCACGCTCTGAGCTTGTGCTTCGTGACCATCCTGTGAATGTAGAACGAAGAGCACGCGGTGATATTCCCGCCACCATGATTTGGCTCTTCTGGGGCAGCGGTAAGATTCCCGCTATGCCGGCGTTCAAAGAAGTCTATGGCCTTGACGCTGCCGTGATATCCGGAGTTGATATTGTGAGAGGTCTAGCTCGAATGACTGGACTCGCGGTATTAGATGTTCCTGGTGTTACTGGTGACATGAGCAACGATTATATGTCTCAGGCCACTGGCACTCTGGAAGCACTTGAGAAATATGACATGGTGGTTACTCACGTAGAGGCAACGGATGAGGCAGCTCACGCCGGTCTAATTAAGGACAAAATAGAGGCTATTCAGGAGGTAGATAGGGAGATTGTGAGTCGGCTTCGTTCTTGGGATAAGGATGCTCTTCGCGTGCTGATTTTGCCTGACCACGCCACGCCCATCGAGACTCAAACCCATGTTGCTGACCCCGTTCCGTTTGTACTCCGGGGACCGGGATTCAAAGCTAGCGGCGCCAAGAGATTTACGGAAGCGGAGGCTAAAGGCACAGGCGTTTTCGTCGAAGAAGGATATAATATTATACACAGGCTAATGGAGTAAATAGAGGTAAAGAGATGGCACTGATAGTTCAAAAGTATGGTGGTAGCTCGGTTGCTGACGCCGAGAAAATCAAGAATGTGGCCCGCCGTGTTGCTACAACAAAAGATGCAGGAAATCAAGTGGTGGTTGTTGTTTCCGCCATGGGAGATACCACCGATGACCTAATAAAGTTAGCTTGTCAGATCAGCGAACAGCCCAGTGACAGGGAGTTCGATGTCCTGTTGTCCACCGGAGAGATAGTCTCCAGCACCCTCTTGGCCATGGCATTAGGTAGTTTAGGTCACAGGGCAATCAGCCTTAGTGGCGCTCAGGCAGGCATACATACTGATTCCAGTTACAGTCGAGCTCGCATTCTCCGGGTTGACACCAAACGAGTGGTCAGTGAGTTGAAGAAAGGGAATATTGTCATTGTAGCTGGATTTCAAGGAGTGAGCGGGAAAAGGGACATCACCACTTTGGGTCGGGGCGGTTCTGATACGACGGCGGTTGCTCTGGCTGCTAGTCTGGGTGCTGATATCTGCCAGATATACACCGACGTTGAAGGCGTTTATACCGCCGACCCCTGCCTTGTTCCCGAGGCAAAGAAGTTAAAGGAAGTTAGCTATGAAGAGATGCTGGAACTGGCCACCTACGGAGCCAAAGTAATGCACAATCGAGCAGTGGAACTGGGCTGGTTATACAACGTGCCCATATTAGTGGCTTCTAGCTTCAGCGACAGCCCGGGCACCATTATTTGTAAGGAGGCCTCCATGGAAGTAAAAAACAAAGTAAGCGGTATTGTTCATGACACCAATGTGGCCAAAATCACCGTCGTCGGTGTCCCCGACCATCCTGGCATTGCTGCGGCAATCTTTGAGTCCCTAGCGAGAGCCAACATAAGTATAGATACCATTGTCCAGAATGCCAGCATCGATAGCATTACCGATCTCACATTTACAGTGGCTCGGACTGATTTGCTTAAGGCGATGTCCATTGTGGAGCCAGTGGCCAAATCCGTGGGTGGCAAGCAATGTGTTACCGACTCTGCATTGGCCAAAATCAGTATCGTAGGCACTGGTATGCAGAATGCGCCAGGCTATGCTGCCAAAATGTTTCGCGCTCTTTACCAGCATGGCATTAACATCCAGTTAATTACCACGTCTGAAATAAGGATAACCTGTATTATTTCCGAAGACAAAGTCACGGACGCTATTCGGGCACTACACCAAGCCTTCGAGCTGGAGAAGGAGACTTGACAATTTTGGCCTGACATCATTAACTAATGAGTTTTATGGAGATGTATATAGCCTCTTATCAGCAGGACAAGGAAGAGAAAGCTCGATTAAGACAGCGACTGAGCAAGGAAGCCATTGACCTAGCCCTTCAGGGGAAGTGGGAGGAGGCTGAAGCGATAAACAGGGACATAATTGAGAAATTTCCCTCCGATGTCGAGGCCTATAATCGCCTTGGCCGAGCTTTGACGGAGCTGGGTGATTTTGACGGAGCCAAGGAAGCTTATCTTAAGGCTCTGCAGCTTGCCCCTGAGAATGCTATTGCTAAGAAAAACCTTGCCCGTTTAACCAGTATATCTGAGTCTATGGCGAGCTTGAAGAGGAGCCATCAAAAGACTTCAATCTCGAAAGCTCAAGCTCGAGGGGTTGGTCTTGACCTTTTCATAACTGAGGTAGGGAAGGCTGGAGTGGTGAATCTTCATAGTATAGCTCCGGTCGAAATCTTAGCCAAAATGGGATTTGGTGACCAGGTGCACTTGAAAGCAAAGAAACAGCGCCTGATTGTGACAAGTGAGACGGGAGAGTATCTGGGAGAAGTGGAGCCCAAACAAGCATTGCGTCTAATCAAATTAATGCGAGGTGGTAATAGATACGATGCAGCAATTCTCAGTGTAGGGGAAGATAAAGTGCAGGTGATTATCAAAGAGATTTATCAACATCCCAGTCAAGTAGGACATCCTTCTTTTCCTGTTAAAGTCACAGAGCACCTGCGCACCCGTATAAAAGAAAGCCTTCTCAGACGAGGAATCATCACCGACGAAGGCGAACTTATACCTGAGTCCGAGTATCTTGAGGAGGAAGAAGAACTTGGCCCCGAAGAAGAGTCTTTGCCCGAGGGTTTCACCGTCGTCGGTGAAGATGGCGAAAGAGGAATTGGGATTTGATGGAAGCCGCAATAGTAAAGCCTGTCGATATCGAAGAGGAGATGAAAAGCTCCTATCTAGACTACGCTATGAGCGTTATCATCTCCCGAGCCCTGCCGGATGTGCGTGATGGCTTAAAGCCGGTGCAGCGACGTGTTTTGTACTCCATGGATGGCTTGGGGCTGCGATACAACAGTCCCTACAAGAAGAGCGCCCGCATTGTCGGTGAAGTAATGGGGAAGTATCACCCTCATGGAGATTCCCCGATATATGAAGCCATGGTACGCATGGCTCAGGATTTCTCTCTGAGATATCCCTTGGTTGATGGACAGGGTAATTTTGGCAGCATTGACAACGACCCACCAGCGGCAATGAGGTATACCGAAGCTCGTCTTTCCAAAATTGCCGAGGAAATGTTAGTTGACATCGAAAAAAATACCGTCGACTTTGTTCCCAATTTCGACGCTTCTCTCCAGGAACCTTCCATCTTGCCCGCTAGGTTGCCTAATTTGCTGGCTAATGGTTCTTCAGGCATAGCTGTGGGAATGACGACCAATATTCCTCCTCATAACGTGGGCGAGATATGCGATGCCATTGTCTGCCTAATTGATAACCCCGAAGCTACTGCGGAAGAACTACTGGAGTTAGTCAAAGGCCCCGATTTTCCCACTGGTGGGATAATTTGGGGAAAGGGCGGCATAGACAACGCCTACACCACAGGTCAAGGAAAAATTGTACTTCGAGCTAAAACCAGAGAGCTGACTACCAAGGCGGGCAAGAGACAAATAGTGGTTACTGAACTTCCCTATCAGGTAAACAAAGCAGCTTTGGTAGAGAAAATAGCTGAACTGGCCAAAGTGAAGAAAATCTCGGGGATAGCCGAGGTGCGTGACGAGTCGGACAGGGAAGGCATGCGCATGGTTATCGAACTCAAAAAGGAAGCACAACCTCGACAGGTGCTTAATAACCTCCACAAGTATACTACGATGCAATCTTCCTTCTACATCAATATGGTTGCTTTGGTTGATGGACAACCTAAAGTAATTAACCTTAAAGAGGCGTTAACTTCTTACATTGACTTTCGTTTTCAGGTCATTACCAAGAGGTCCCAGTTTGAACTCAATAAGGCAAAGGATAGGGCTCATATCCTCGAAGGCTTCAGAATCGCCCTGAACAATCTGGAGCAGGTAATCAAGATTATTCGACAATCTCAGACAGTAGAGGCCGCTCGTGCCAATTTGATGGCAGCTTTTACTATGTCACAAATTCAAGCCCAAGCTATCCTTGATATGCCACTCCGCAGATTGGCCAAGCTAGAGCAAGACAAAATAACTGAGGAATATGCCGCCGTCATAAAGAATATTTCCTATCTTGAAGATTTGTTGGCTAACCCACGGAAAGTATTCTCACTGGTTGCCCAGGATGCTCAGGAGCTTAAATCCAATTATGGTGATCCGCGGCGGACGGTGGTGAAGGCAGAGGAGATCGAAG
>JAOUFZ010000072.1 GCA_029857995.1 Dehalococcoidia bacterium | reverse complement strand
AAACAATGAGAGCCCGCATCCCGTTGGGCCGCTGGGGATTTCCTGAAGATGTTGTTGGCCCTACAGTATTCTTAGCTTCAAAGGCGTCTGATTTTGTCACTGGACAAATCATCTATGTTGATGGTGGAACGACAACCTGGTAGCTATCGCCAGGTTACAATAAGTCACTGATTAGGACAGCCGAAAAGATAAGGAGGAAGTCAAATGCCAGGAAAAGCTTACAACCCAAAACTATTCGAACAGGAACGCGATCATCATGAGAGGTTCAATGGTCTGCCAAAGGAGGCCATAGAGGCATATAGGTCGGTGACCAAGGAAGGCAGGGCAAAGGCAGGCTACCCGGCGAAGTGGACGTATGACCAACTATGGGAAATACGAAAGGCTGGACGTTCTGGTCAAGTTGGCCATTTCATCTATGAGATGTTCTATGACATCCACATGGGTGTCGAAGACGAGTTCATTGAAAACTCGATAGATACCCAGGTGCGTCTCTATCCAGACTATGTGCCCAGAGCAAACGACATTATCGAGTATGCCATTAAGGCCTCCAAAGCCAAGATGCGTGCCTTCATTAGCCAGGATCATTTTTTCCCCACCGTAGGGCAAGCCTGGGGTGCTCAACAGCGGGTAGATGAAATGGTGCGTGATGGCCAGCTTGAATATGCCTGTCGGTGTCTGGGCGCTCATATACTGGCCTGGAGTCATCATCCCGACCAGATAAACCTAATAAGTAAATATCCCAATCTGGGGGGTATATTGTTCTGGTGCCAGACGTATGGAGGCAAAAATTGTGGCCCCGATCTCCGCATTTATGATGAGCATGGAAAGTTGGATAGTGAAGTGAAGGAAGTTGTACGCCTCTGCGCTCAGTATAAGATACCTGTCATGAGTGGTCACGCTACCATGACATACGAGCATATTTTACCTCTGGCACAATATGCCTCTGAAGTTGGCGCGCATCTGCTCTGGATGCATGCAGCCCCATGGACTGCGATGGAGGAGCGAGCCACAATCGAGCAGTATAAAGACTTGATTCGTCTTGGCTGCTACCTCCAAGTGGATGCTAACAAAGTTCTCCCCAGTATTGTTTGGCCTATGATTGACCCAAACCAGGGTCTCGGGTGGATGGTGGAAGTGGGGCCAGACCATGTCATTCCCTGCACCGACGGAGGCCAACCATTCTTCGGCGACGCTCTCGACTGTTGGCGAATGTTTGTTCGTGCAATGATACACTTTGGTATTAAGAAAGAAGATATCAAGACAATGATTCAGACAAACCCTGCCAAATTCCTCTATCTTGATGAATAGGGGCATAAAGAGAGAGTATTCGGCAACTAAGCTACAACAGAATAAAGTCACTATTTCCTAGAGTAACTGCATCTCAGTGGCAGTATGCAGGATCTGTCATTATAGCGGAATGACTGCGTGTTTTTGGGTTTGGTATCTTTTCGCTTACTCAAACAACGAAGGATGAAACAATGATAAAGATCACTCCAATTCAAGAAGCCTACAAGAAGAAGATTGAAAGGCAAGAAAAGCTCAAAGGGCTGAAATTTAAATGCCACGGAAGCTGTGCTTATACAGGAGAAGATATCTCACCTGGATGTTATGGATGTTTCTACTCAGACGCATATCATCGTGGATTTTTGCTGGGAAGGGATGTAGGACTGCCAAATGTCTGTAATAGAGACTGTGTCTATTGTTTTGAACCTCATATAGTTCGGCAGGACTATATGCCGCCCGAAGAATTCAGTCTCGGAGGTGAATGGCAGCGCACAATACAAGATTATCTGGCAGAAGAAAAGCAAATGATCACTACCGGTTCCAAAATGCAATACTATGAATTTACCGGCGTTTGTGAACCACTATTTTATATTTCTATCCTTGAAGAATTCATGCGCTTCTTCAGGAATGTGGTTGACCAATTTATGGGAACGAAAGGATGGGCTAAAGTCTATACCAATGGAACTTTGTTGAATCTGGACAATATATTGAGATTGAAAGATTCAGGCTTTGATGAGGTTAGAGTCCATCTGGGAGCGACGAATTTTTCCGATACTGTGTATGACAACTTGAGGCTGGCAGTCAAGCATATCCCTACGGTTACTGTTGAAACACCATCTTGGCCTCCCCACCGGGGGAAACTATTTGAGATGCTACCAATTATCCACAATATCGGCGTTAAGCACCTTGATATTTGTCAGGTTGAAATTGTCAGCAAGGCACAACTTAGCAGGATAGAAAAGGCTCTTGGCAACATTGAACTTTACCAGGCATTCTATCCAGTAATGGATGATGGAGGACTGGTAGAGGACATAATGAGAGAAGTATTAGACAGACGTTATACCTATTCAGTGCTTGACTGTAATGGTTTTGTGAAACAAAGCCGTAGTGCTTTGTCTACACACAGTTATTGGAGCGTACTCAATCGTAAATATCCACCTGAGTGGGAGCAACACCGGTATAAGAGAAAATTGAGGACCAAATAACCGGGGGCGATAGTGGGTACAGCCTCTTTGTGTAGCTAGCTTTGGAGCAGGTTAACAGAGGAGAACCGGGAGTGTCTTTCCCCAGGCAGGCCTTCTATTTCTTCTGCGCATCCCCTGTCATAGCCACTATGGCAGCATGCACTTCATCGAGACTGAAACCACCTGCTTCCAAAGCTGCCTTAGCCACGTAGACGTCCTCGATGATTCCTCCGCTTACCCCGATTCCCCCTAATATCACTCCGTTTTTTATCATCGGAAACCCTCCTGGAAATGTAATCCACCGTTCATGGAAGAAGAGGGGGACCAGTCCTCCCGAGCAATACTGGCCGGCAAAGCTCCCGGTAGGCATCTTCCCAAACACTGTGGTAAACGCTTTGTCCAGGGCAATCTGTATACTGAACAACGCAGCATTATCCATGCGGCTAAAGGCCATTAGATTGCCAGCCGCATCACTAATAGCCATTGACATAGGCACGCCCTGTTTCTCCGCTTCTTTCTCACCCGCTTCTAGCATTTTCTTAGCAATATCAAGCGTCAGACCAGGACCGTAAGATAAACTCTCATTCTTCCATGCGGCTGGGGTCGAATTTGCAGCCTCGTTCATTTTAAGCTACCTCCTACCTTGATTTGGCCTGGCAAGCCATATGCACACTTGAAGGTGTCCGGCTTCTCTCAACACGCTTAGGACTGTGATTTCCAGTGCCAGATGCTGTCGCTATGGTATACTCCCACTTTTTCATTGTCAATTTCACTTACCGCGTTGATAAGTGCGCATGATAGCAAATGAAAGTTGCCGGCGAAGCACAACCTGGCAGGAACAAAAAGACTCTTGGTCGGACCCTTGAAAAGGTGATTCGTACTTGTGTACTGTGCTAGAATGTGAAAAAAGATTACGGTGAGATATGATAACGACTTTGACGAATAATTCGGTGATAGATTTAATTGTCGTCAAAGGGTCTAATAGTAAGATTTTCAAAGTGACAAAACTAAATACTACGTGACCAGATTATAGCTTCAGATACTCAATCAAAGTCTGGCTTTCATTTCTCGAAAGGAGAAGTATTATGGTAGGAATAACTTCCTATGGTGCTTACATTCCACTCTATCGTCTAAATCGAGCCGAGATAGGCCGCGCCTGGGAGATGCCAGCAGCACCAGGCGAAAGAGCTGTAGCCAATTATGATGAAGATAGCCTGACTATGGCTGTGGAAGCAGCCAGGGACTGTCTCAAAGGAATCAAGCTTGACAGCGTTGACGGGCTATTTTTTGCCTCTACCACTTCACCATACAAAGACAAGCAGACTGCTGCGACCATAGCTATGGTCCTGGGAATAAATAGAGAGTCAGTCACAATGGATTTCAGCGGTTCTCTGAGATGTGGGACTAATGCTCTAAGAGCCGCTGTAGATGCCGTTAGAAGTGGCTCAGCCAATAATATCCTGGTAATCGCTTCTGAAATGAGATTGGGTTATCCTGCTGGGGCTAACGAGATTAGTTTTGGCGATGGTGCCGCTGCAGTTTTGGTAGGTAACGAAGCAGTCATTGCCGAAGTTGAAGGCAGCTATTCTATTTATGAAGAGCTTCAGGATTTCTGGAGATCGGATAAAGACCTCTTTGTACGTTCCGCCGAGGATAGATTCATTGTGGACGAGGGCTATAACAAGGTAATTCCAGCGGCAGTTTCCGGCGCACTGAAGAAATTCAATCTAACGTCGAAAGACTTCTCTACCTGTGTCTTGTATGTTCCTAGTCAGCGACAAGTAGGTACACTGGTCAAAAAACTGGGATTCGACCCAAAAACTCAATCAAAGGATATGCTATTTTCCAATGCTGGAGACGTTGGCTCGGCTATGCCAATGATGAGCCTCGTACAAACTCTGGAAGAAGCCACAGCAGGTAACAGAATTATCCTTGTTGCTTACGGAAACGGCTGTGACGTGTTCAGCCTCAAGATTGCTGATGATATAGAAAAAGCCAAAGTTAAAGACAGGATGGGAATTAGCAGATTCATAGCATCGAAGAAGATGCTCGGTAACTACAATAGATACTTGCGCTGGCGTGAACTGGTAACAGTACAGCCACCGGCACGTCCCCCCATAGAATTTCGTCTACCTGGGCCGCAGGCGCTATGGAAAGAAAATGAGAAAGAGTTACGGCTAAGGGGTACCAAGTGCAAGAACTGTGGAACTCCACAATATCCTCCTCAAAGGGTATGCGTGAACTGTCGCGCCAAGGACAACTTTGAGTACTATTCATTCTTGGATAAAAAGGCCAAGGTTTTCTCATTTTGTCATGACCACCTCATGGCCACTATTGATCCTCCGGTTACAGTAGCGGTACTCGATTTTGAAGGAGGAGGCAGAATGCTTGTGGACATGACTGATAGAGATCCTGCCGAATGCAAGGTTGGAATGCCCGTAGACCTGACGTTCAGGAAGCTTTACTACGTCGGTGGTATCTATAACTATTGGTGGAAGTGTCGCCCCGCCAGATAAAGATATATTATTGGCGAAAGGATGGTAAAAAATGGAAGGTATCAAAGACAAAGTAGCCATTATCGGTATGGGATGCATCAAGTTCGGTGAGAATTGGGAGCAAACCATAGACGATATGATCATAGATGCTGTCTATGAGGCATACGATGATGCGGGCATAGGACCTGATGATATTCAAGCTGCATGGTGGGGTAGTGTTTGGGCAGGAGAGACAGCGCAAATTGCCGCAACCCCATTGAAATTGGGCTATATACCATTCACCCATGTTGAAAATGCCTGCGCCACAGGCTCTGAAGCTTTGAGAGGTGCTTGCTACGCAGTAGCTTCAGGTGTCGTTGATATAGCACTGGCAGTGGGCGCAGAAAAGCTGAAGGATACCGGTTTCATGGGATTACCGCAGGTGAGGCCAATTGCTACATGGAGCTATCGAGTGTCCAGTGATACACCGCCAGCCGAATTCGCTATGATGGCAACTGGATACTTTGCTAAACATGGATTAAGTGTGGAAGAAGGTAAAAAACTGCTGGCACAGATAGCGGTCAAGAATCACCACAATGGTTCACTTAACCCTAAGGCTCATTTTCAAAGGGAAATTACGCTGGAAATGGTCATGAATGCCCCTATTGTGGCTTACCCTCTGGGTTTGTTCGATTGTTGCGGTGTCAGCGATGGGGCGGCAGCAGCCATTGTAACCCGTGCTGATATGGCTAAAAAATTCAGGTCTGACCCTATTTACATAAAGGCTATGACCATTTGCCAGGGACCACGCGAAGGTTTCTTAAGCCAAAATTATGACTTTGCCCACGTGGAGGAGACAAAGCGGGCTGCTGTAGCTGCCTACAAAGAGGCGGGGATACGGAATCCCAGGGAAGAGATGAGTTGTGCCGAGGTTCACGACTGTTTCACTATTACAGAGCTGACTATTTACGAAGATATGCAATTCAGCAACCCTGGACAGGCCAGAGATGATATTCAGGCTGGAACATTCACCTTGAATGGCAAACTACCTATCAATACAGATGGCGGTTTGAAATGTTTTGGACATCCAGTCGGTGCCAGTGGACTAAGAATGATGTATGAGGTCTATAAACAACTTCAGGGTAAGGCCGATAAGCGTCAGGTGAAGAATCCAAGACTGGGTTTGACACATAATCAGGGTGGGGCACCGGGGACGGCAACGGTAAGTGTGGTAATAGCTGGTAACGATTTAGGCTAAAGGCAAGAATTGATAGTGGACAAATTCCTAGGTGCCAGGTCAAAGGAGTAACACGAGGCCAATAATTACCCGCTTATGGATGAGCCTGAAATAAACAGAAACTGAATTACTGTTGCCAGAAGCTTTGAAAAAACTCAGGAAGAACTTAAAAGCAATTCATTCTCAAATAATACAAAGATACATATTTCCAAGGAGGAAATGATTGATGAGTCCTACCGTGTCAGAGCTGGAGCAAATATTTCATCCGAGATCTGTAAGTATTATCGGTGCTTCAAGCAGGGAGGGTAGCTTCGGCCGAATGTTTTTGGAAGGCCTTATTCGAATAGGTTTTAGAAAAATCTACCCGGTTCACCCACGTGAAACAGAACTGCTAGGGTTGAAAGCTTATCAGAGCATAAAGGATATTCCCCATGATGTTGATATTGCTATTCTTATGACACCACCAGATAGCACATTGCAGGTGGTTCAAGATTGTGCCGAAAAAGGAATGAAGGGGATTATCGTTTTCACTGCCGGTTTTGGTGAAAAAGGAGCTGAGGGGAAGAAAATCGAGCAGGAGATCTGCAGAGTTGCTCGCTCAAGAAGTATCAGGGTTATCGGACCTAACTCAATAGGTATTTACTGCCCAGCTTCTAAACTGCTGACGTTTCCTCAAGGGCTAATGCATGATATAACGACCGAGGGTGGACCTGTAGGCTCCTTTTCACATAGCGGGTCTTTTGTTGATTACCTGACCTATATTTTGACAAAGAAAGGTATTCGATTCAGCAAAGTAGTAAGCTGTGGTAACGAATGCGATTTAAACGCTGTAGACTTCCTGGAGTATTTCGGGCAGGACAGGGAGACAAAGATTATTATTTCATATCTAGAAGGTATCAAAGATGGGAGACGATTCTTCGAGCTGGCTCGTGAAATTTCAAAGGAAAAGCCTATTATCGTCTGGAAAGGTGGTGCTACTGAACTCGGAGCCAGAGCTGCTGTTTCGCATACTGGTGCTCTGGCTGGGGCGAAATATGTCTGGGACGCCATGTTGGAACAAGCTGGGATAATCAGCGTTCGCAGTTTTGAGGAAATCGTAGATTGTCTTTTCTGTCTTCACTATTTGCCACTACCCAAAGGCAAAAGGATTGCTGTTGTAGCCGGAATGGGAGGAACCAACGTTGGTACTACAGATAATTGTATCGAGCTGGGGCTTGAAATGGCCAACTTATCAGGTGCAACTCTGGAAAGACTGGCGCGATTGTTGCCGCCAGTCGGTACAAGTGTTGGTAACCCCACCGATATTGGTGTAGCTACATTAGTTGCTCCAAATCTTTATGGAGAAACACTGAAAATATTGAATGAAGATGAAAATGTCGATATGCTTCTGGCAATCAGCGATCCCGGCTGGCCATGCATACAGAGTATTGTGGAGGCAGCAAAAACAGTTAAGAAGCCACTGGCTGTAACATTGTTCGCGTTGCCAGAGTTTGCTGCTGAAGAGTATGCCTTTTTAGCCCAAAATAACATTGCTGCATTTGGTGATGCAAAAAGAGCTGTAGCTGCATTGGCCAAAACTAGCAAATATGCTAGCTACAATGTTAATAGGTAAACGAGAAATATTGCAGAAATGATCCAATAATACTAAATAATTTGTCAAAAATGATTGGGCAAGCATTATATTCAAATTGCCTTGGAATGAAACTATTTATTGGATTAGACTTCACCGAAAAGTCATATGATTACATTTCCAGACCATTGAACGTTAGCCTGTTTTGTTACCTAATTAGGCAGACTACCATTTCGTGTGCTGTGCCTGATTACCGTTGCCTCAAGGTGACTTTGGTGCACTAGCAAAGACCTAGGCGGTCTTTCGCTGTGGCTGAGGTGTTCTAGCTACGGGCTCAAAGAGGGAGTGTCTTTCGTCCCACCGGG
>JAOUFZ010000071.1 GCA_029857995.1 Dehalococcoidia bacterium | reverse complement strand
AAACAGGTTCACAATGACTTCGAACGGCTTGACCGCAGTTGCATTTCTCATCTTGGTGGGCGGCTCCTCCGCTTGCTCCGGCTTCCTTGTGTCAACAAACACATAGCCTACCTTCTCCCTGAGCTCAGAAATGGTATCTTCGACATTATTTTCTGGAATCCACCCCTCGATTAACGTGACGTATTTTGCCTCACTGGCTCTGGTCAAAACTGCTAGCCTTTCTGTTTCGGCTGATAATGCCTCGCGAAAAAGGATGAGCGTCCTCAAATTCTCTCTGGTCTTATTCTCAATCTCGATCTGAAGCTTTGTCAGTTCTTCTTCAAAAGTGTGGGTATTACTATTGGCTGCTTCAAGGAATTCTCTCAGAGTCAAGTCTTTTTCTGGTATCAGCAGAGTCTTTGCCCCACTATCCCTGACAATAGTCTCTATAGTTTCCCGGTCTTCAGTTTTGGCAATGGCATACAAGACGGTCTCGTTTTCTATCGTGACCACAATGTTCTCGAGCAGGTACTCTCTAAGTTTAGTGTATAGGGTTTCAAATAGCTCTTTGGGAAACACGAACACTCGAGAGAAAAGGTAACTGCCGGAGAAACTTAAATCTCGTAATTTGATATCAGCCGGGTGCCCTAGAGAGCCCAGATACTTGCCCAGTTCCGTCAGCTCTTTAACGTTCTCTTTGAGCTTGGCTGCTATTTGGTGCATTTTGCTGAGCTTGGTGCATAGCGCCCTCACTTCGCTGTCGATTTCGTCGAGGGGCCTGCTATATATGACCTCCACATCCTCTCCCAGCGACACTCGCTCTCCCTTTGGTATATAAGACAATGCATCGTTAATGCTGGTTAGTAATTCACCGATTTCCCTTCTTTCCCGTTCAATTGCTTCTTTGTCCACAGGCTTTAGCTCTTCGCTTTCCTCAACATGAAGCACGCCAGCGCTATGCAAAGCCTTGAGGGTCTTGGCGGAGTAATCCTTGGGAGTTATTACCCTTACTTTAGCCATAGGGTCAGGTGTATTGACGACTAGAGGTAGCACGTCAGCTTTTCCCCCTGACAATATTAACGACGAGCTCCGTAATCTCCTTTACTTTCTTATCGGCATTGATGTTGATTTCGGCAGCTCTCTTCTCAGAATCTTTGATTTTCTTATCGGCTTCCGCCCTGGCTTTGCTTATAATCTTCTCACACTCAGTTTTCACCTCATCTAACGGCAACTGAGAAGAAAGCATTTTCTTGGCCTTCTCCTTAGCTTCGAGGACAATTTCACTGGCTCTGGTCTTTGCCTCTGCGAGTATCTTTTCGGCTTCGACCTCGAGCGCTTCTACACTGCTGGTGATTTCTTTAGGCATCTCGTTGCTCCTTGATAGCTCCTTGGGCTGGTACCGGATAACGTTTGCACGTAAGCTATTTCCACAGCCGGCTGGATAATCCTTTCAGTAACTAATGATTGGCTATGGCTGTGATTATAACAAACCAGTTCGCTTTCGCCAATATTGATATCCTTGGTAAGAATCCATGGCGAGTATATATGAGCAACTTCAGAGTTTGTTATTGCAGTGGAATGCTTTATAATTCAAGATATGAGAGTGCAGGCGTTACACGGGTGGAAGGTGAGCGTCGCCCAAGCACGGGAAATACAGTTGAGTCTGGCGAAAAGGGTGGTAACTGAAAACAGAGTTGTTAACCCGCGCCTTATTGCCGGTATTGACATATCTGCTCCCGATGCCCAGGGCGTAGCTAGAGGAGCAGCGGTGGTTCTCCGTTACCCTGAGTTGAGCATAGTCGAGGTGAGGGAAGCTCAGAGTAAGATTGGATTTCCCTATGTTCCTGGCCTGCTGTCTTTCCGAGAAAGTCCCTTGATACTGGCTGCTTGTGAAAAACTATGTAATGTTCCCGACCTTATTCTGGTTGATGGCCAAGGGATTGCTCATCCCAGGAGATTTGGGCTTGCCTCACATGTGGGACTTCTTCTTGATTTGCCTACCATAGGCTGTGCGAAATCTATCCTTTGTGGGCGGCATCAGCCTGTGGCAGAAGATGCTGGCTCTCATGCTGAATTGCATGATAAAGGTGAGCTTATTGGGGCAGCGCTGAGAACTAAGTCGGGAGTGAAACCAATATATGTTTCCGTGGGTCACAAAATTGACCTGGCATCGGCTTTACAGTGGGTTATGAAGTGTTGCCTTGGTTATAGGCTTCCTGAACCCGCCCGTCTGGCTCACCTGGCTGCCGGGGGAATGTTGACGTCCGAACCAAGCTGCCAAGGGACATTGTTCGATTAGGAGGATTGCAAATGCAGGAAGAGAAGGAGAATCTGGAAGCCTTGCTTCGGCAAATCTCAGACATCATGGTGCATCTTTGACATCTCTGGCAAGGAAAGGGAAATTGCCAGAATGGAAGCAGAGTCAGCACAACCTGATTTTTGGCGTGACCCAGCTAAAGCTCAAGCTGTCATGCGTGAGCTCAGGGGCATGAGGAACTTGGTCAGTGTCTGGCGCGGGCTGGAGAAGAAGACCGTCGATCTTCAGGAAATGATTGTTCTGGCTATCGCGGAAGACGACTACTCTCTCAAAGAAGAGATACAACTGGAGCTGAAGAAGCTGAACTCCCAGTTTGAACAGTTGGAGAGTCAGCAGCTCTTTACTGGCGATTACGATAATCGAAATGCCATGCTTGCCCTTCATGCTGGTGCTGGTGGCACGGAGTCTCAGGATTGGGCGAATATGTTGCTCAGGATGTACTTGAGGTGGGCAGAGCGGCATGACTATGAGGCTGAAGCCTTAGATGTCTCCGCGGGCGAAGAGGCAGGCATAAAAAGCGCTATCGTGGAGATTAAAGGGGATTATGCCTTTGGCTATCTCAAGGGTGAGCACGGAGTGCACAGATTGGTGCGTCTCTCTCCTTTTAATGCCGACCATGCCCGCCACACATCTTTTGTCCTGGTGGAAGTCCTCCCTGAAGCTGAAGAGACGGTGGATATCAAAATAAACCCGGAAGACCTGAGGATAGACACTTTCAGGTCCAGTGGTCCCGGCGGACAACATATGCAGAAGACAAGCAGCGCTGTCAGGATAACTCACTTGCCTACAGGTCTGGTAGCGACCTGCCAGGGGCAGAGGTCTCAGCACCAGAACAAGGAAGCTGCTTTGAAAGTCCTTTATTCTCGCCTCCTGGAACTTGACCGCAAGCAGAAAGAGGAGGAGAGAGCCAGGCTAAAAGGCCAGCGTATTGAAGCGGCTTGGGGAAATCAAATTAGAAGTTATGTTCTTCAACCCTATAAAATGGTGAAGGATCACCGCACCGATTACGAGGTTCACGACGCCGAAGCTGTACTGGATGGAGAACTGGATGGATTTATCACTGCCTACCTTCGGTCCAAAGTGGGGAAATGATTAGACGTGTTGCTTCAATAATTCTGGCGCTTCTTTTCCTTCTAAGTCCCTCACTCGTCGCAGCCGAGACCGGCATTGCAGTCATAGCTAGCGATGTGGATGTAAATTTCCCGAGCCGAGCTGTGTTCACCGTTCAAGCTGAAAGCTATGTTGATATCGTGGATGTGCGTCTTTATTACCGAGTGGATATGATGAACTACGCTGAGGTTGTCAGTGAGGGTTGGGCTGATTTCACTCCGGCAAACAGCATAGTGGCTAATTGGGTGTGGGATATGACGAATGCAAGCTTGCCCCCTGGCGCTGAGGTCACATATTGGTGGATGATTGAGGATGATGACGGGAATAGGGTTGAGACCTCTCCTAAGATAATGCGTTTCGATGACAGTCGCTTCACCTGGCGCAGCTTGACTAGCAGTGTAGGCGAGGGTGGAGGAATGACCCTTTTTTGGTATACGGGCGGCGATTCTTTCGCCCGGGAATTGATGGATACTTGTGAGGAAGGACTTGCCAGGCTGACTCAGGATATTGGCACATATCTGGAAAGGCCCATCAAGATATATATTTATGCCTCGGGTGAGGACTTGCAGGGAGCCATGATCTACTCTCAGGAATGGACCGGAGGTGTCGCCTTTCCCGATTTTGGTATAATCGTTATTAGTATCCCACCGAGCCAACTTGAGTGGGGCGAGAGAGCGTTGGTTCACGAGTTGACGCATCTTGTTGTTCATCAGGCAACTTTCAGCCCTTATGGACAGCTTCCTCTCTGGCTTGACGAAGGGTTAGCTACGTATAGTGAAGGTGAGCTTGACCCAGATCTTCGCTCCAGCCTAAATAAGGCCATTTTGGAGAGCACACTTATTTCAGTACGCAGCCTGTGTAGTCCATTCTCCGCTTACGCTGACAAAGCTCGCCTTTCCTATGCGCAGAGCTATAGCCTTGTGGAGTATCTCCTGGACAATCATGGGCAGGATAAGATGCTCGATTTATTGACTATTTTGAAGCAGGGTAGCACCTATGATGAAGCTTTGACCGCGGTGTATGGTTTTGACATAGATGATCTTGATGCTAGTTGGCGAGCGACGCTAGCTCCTTCTAGTGTCATTGCGGTGAGCCGAAGCCCTGAGCAAAGCGAAGGGACAGCGCGGGAATCTCGTCCTGCCCTAATTGCTGCGTTAGCAGCATTGGCAACAGGACTCGCTTTGTGGGGTGCTGTGGCTCTTGAGAAGCAGACCCGGCGAAGTTCGTCTGGAAAATCAACCATGTAAGATAAGCGATGAAAGACTCTTTTACTGTTCACGATTTGCCTGTTAGTGAGCGTCCCAGGGAGAGGCTGCTTAGGCTGGGCAGTGAAGCTCTTTCTGCCCAGGAGATTTTAGCTTTGATCCTGGGTCGAGGAGTCAAGGGTGAATCAGTCATAGAGACTAGCCAGAAGCTGTTAAGCCGGTTTGGCAATCTCAAAGGCGTTGCTAATGCTTCTGTAGAGGAGTTGACTCAAACGAAAGGGATCGGGCCAGCCAAGGCGGCACAGATCAAAGCTGCTCTTGAATTGAGCAGGAGACTGGAAGCCGATGCCGGTGAGAAACCCAAGCCCATTCTCAAGTCCCCAGATGATGTGGCAGCCCAGGTGAGGAGCAAGTTGAAAGGCAAGAAAAAAGAGCATTTTGTGGTACTCAGCCTGGATACCAGGAACAGGTTAATAGATTCCAGGATAGTTTCCATAGGCAGCCTGGATACCAGTATTGTTCATCCCCGTGAGGTGTTCAAAGAAGCAGTATCTTCCTGCGCCGCCTCAGTGATTTTTGCCCACAATCATCCTTCGGGTGACCCTGAGCCATCCAAAGAAGATATTGAGCTAACCAAGCGGTTGGCTAAAGCCGGCGAGATTATAGGCATTGATGTCCTTGACCACATCATTGTCTGCGATAAGAGTTACTTAAGCCTGAAGGCTAGGAATTTGTTCTAAATCAATTTACTGCAACTTAATTTCTGAGATATACTATTGGGCAGGTGAACATCGTGACGACCAGCGAAAAAAGCGAGGTTTTCTTCTTCCCTTATGATAGAGTTAGGGCTTTCCTCAGAGGGTTGAGGACTCTTTTCTCAGAAGTAGCCAATGTTGTCTCTGCGGGTGATTCAGTGGCAGTGAAGGTGCATATGGGAGAATATGGTGGTAGCGGTTATTTGCGGCCGCCGATAGTGCGCCGGGCATGTGATTTGATCAAAGAAGCTGGGGGCAGACCGTTTGTCACCGATACCACTACTCTTTATCCCTTGGGGAGATTCACTGCCAGCCAGTATCTGGCTACAGCAGCCCGCAATGGCTTTACTGAAGAATCGGTAGGAGCGCCTTTGGTTATCGCTGACGGGGAACAAGGTTATGATGGAGAGTTGGTAGAGATCCCCAGGCAAATTTCTGGTTGTTCTTTGGATACGATAAAGATAGCCAGGAAGATTTTCCATGCCGACTCCCTGATAGTTCTCTCTCATGTGAAAGGGCATGAACAAGCCGGCTTTGGCGGCTCTATCAAGAATGTGGCTATGGGCTGTGTTAGCAAGGAGTCGAAGGCTGCTCAACATAGGGCGAATCGGGCTATCATTGACATCTCCAAATGCAACGGCTGCGGACAATGCGTTGAGGCATGCACGTTCAAAGCCTTGTCGCTAGTTGAGGAAAAAATGGTGCGTGATGATGAGAAATGCATGGATTGCAGTCATTGTCTGTATCTCTGCCCGGAGGATGTTTACTCCTTGCCTCCCGAGGCTAAGGAGAGGTTTCAAGTCTCTCTGGCTCATGCCGCAGCGGGGGTACTAGGCCGATTTCACTCTAAGGTGGCTTTCATCAATTTCGTCCAGGATGTAACGCGATTATGTGATTGTGTCGCGCCGTCAGGTTTTCCGGTAGTCCCCGATATCGGCATCCTTGCGTCTACGGATGTGGTGGCCATTGACAAGGCATCGTTGGACTTGATTGCTCAAAGCAAACCACTGGGGAAATTTGCCGACATCAGCTCTCCCGATATCCTGGGCAAGATAAATGGCACGGATAGCCTGCTCCAAATAAGAACTGCCCAGGAGCTTGGCTTGGGCAATATGGAATACCAGCTGAAAGAGCAAAGAATAACCAAATAATCGAAGTCCGCGTGACCGGGACGGATTCGATATTCCTCGGGATTTAATCACTTGTTGGAACACTATTTGGAATAGCATGAAAGATATTGACCTGGCTCGCTCTCTTCTAGAGGAAGACAAATGGAACCTGATTATCGTCAAGAAAGGGCAGGTTCTTTTCGGCTCGAAAGAGCGCGGAATAGGCCCCTTTTTTCAAGCCGTTCAGAGTATAGGAAGAGGTTTACATAATGCTGCCGTGGCTGACCGAATTGTGGGGTTAGCTGTAGCTATGCTGTGTCTTCATGCTCGGATAACCTCGGTGTATGCTGGTATAGCGAGCCAGGGAGCGTCTGATATGTTAAAAAAGAAGGGAGTAGCCGTTGATAGCAAGAACATAGTACCTCATATCTCCAACTATGATGGCACAGACTTGTGTCCTTTCGAGAAGCTGGCAGAGGGTTGCCAGAAGCCTTCTCAATTGCTGGCAGTGTTAAAGTCTCTTTTTGGGGAAGGTCAACGGTGAAAAGAATTTGGCGGCTTGCATTATTATCTCTGTTTTTGGTGGCTTTGTCGGTTTCGCCTTCGATTGCCTGCGAGCCTTGGTGGGGTGGCCAGGACATCCTTCGCCTCTGGGACGTCGGGCCCGTGACGCTTGACCCTGCAATTTCTGCCGACATGTCTTCTCATCTCTACGTCATGCACATCTTCTCCGGCTTGGTTCGTCTTGACGAGGAGCTAGACATAGTGCCCGATATTGCTGAGAGCTGGGAGCCAAGCCCTGACGGCAAAACATATACTTTCCACCTGCGACAGGGCGTGAAATTTCATGACGGCCGGGAGGTCAGGGCTGCCGATTTCAAATACTCCTGGGAGCGCGCTTGTGACCCGGATACTGGCTCTGGCACAGCCACTACGTATCTGGGCGATATCGTTGGTGCTAAAGATATGCTGGCGGGAAAAACGGGGGAAATCACTGGGGTGGAAGTCATTGGTGACTATACTCTTCGGGTTACCATTGATGCTCCCAAGGCTTACTTCCTGGACAAGCTAGCTTATCCCACCGCCTTTGTGGTGGATAGAGATGATGCCGACTCTGGGGAATACTGGTGGCTCGAGCCAAACGGAACAGGACCATTTAAGCTAAGGGAATGGACACCGGGGCAGCGGCTGATTCTGGAGCGTAGCCAGGTCTATTATGGCGAACCTGCCAGATTGCAGCGCGTCATATTTTCTCTTGTCGCTGGCGAGCCCATGACCCTGTATGAGACAGGGCAGATTGATGTCGTTCCTGTTTACCTGGCTTACATTGACCAGGTGCGTGATGAGACTAACCCGCTTCATCAAGAGTTAGCTGTAACGCCTGAGCTCAGCCTCTATTATATTGGCTTCAACACTGTTAAACCTCCCTTCGACGATGTTAATGTCCGCCGGGCCTTTTGTCTGGCTGTGGATAAAGAGCGTATCGCAAAGGTGATATTGAGGGACATCTTAAATAGCGCTAATGGCATTTTGCCGCCGGGCATGCCTGGCTATAACGAGGCTCTTGAAGGACTGGACTACGATGTAGAAAGGGCGAAAGAGCTCATCGCCGCCTCGAAGTACGGAGATGCTTCGAACTTGCCTCCTATCACCCTGACTGTTGAAGGCTATGGCAATAGCATCCCCGCTTATCTAGGC
>JAOUFZ010000070.1 GCA_029857995.1 Dehalococcoidia bacterium | reverse complement strand
TTTGAGAGCAGCATCGACATTGATGCTCCAGTCACGAAAGTCTGGGCGCTGGTAGACAAACTTGAAGAGTGGCCCCAATGGATGCCATCCATTAAGAGGATTGACAAGATTTCTGAAGGGCCCTTGGCGGTAGGCTCGCAGCTTTCTGTCACGGCTAAAGTAAACGGGCTTATCGTTAAGTTATTGATGATGATTACAAACTTTGTTCCTGAGCGGAACGTGGTTCTGGAAGGGAAAGCGCTAGGGACTAAGTTGACACGCTTTTACACTTTAGAACCCGTGAATGGCAAGACAAAGGTGACCATTGGCGGTGATGTTTCAGGGGCTCTAGCCTGGCTGGCGCGCCGGGGTGGTCAGGCGATCTCAGCTGAGATCGCGCTGGCGATGAAAACGAAGATCGAGGGACCGGAATGACAAGCCAAAATAGAACCTTTATGGGGATAGATATAGGCTCGGTCAGCTTGAACATAGCTGTAATTGATGAGAAACTCCGACTCCTCGAAAGCGTCTATGAGAGGACAAGGGGGCAGCCTATTCCAGTTTTAATTGATGTTTTTGAGGGTCTCGGAAAAGATTTTCCTGAACTATGCGGGGCTGTATGCACGGGCAGCGGACGTGACCTTATAGCTGATGTCATTGGTGTAGACAAACAAAATGAAATTATTACTCAGGCGAAGGCTGTTGCATACTTTCACCCTGATGTTAAGACAGTTATTGAGATCGGAGGGCAGGACTCAAAGCTGATTTTCCTGGAGTGGGATGAAAAGAGTGGAAGGACAGTCATCGTTGACCATGCCCTTAATGAGATATGTGCTGCGGGAACTGGCTCTTTCCTTGATCAACAAGCATATCGTCTGGGGATTTCCATAGATGAGTTCAGCAGTTTAGCCACGAGGGCTGAAAAGCCGGCTACCATTGCGGGCAGGTGCAGTGTCTTTGCCAAATCTGACATGGTCCATTTGCAGCAAGAGGGGACATCACAGGAAGAATTAATAGCTGGGCTTTGTTATGCCTTGGCTAGAAATTACATAAGCAATTTAGGTAAAGGGAGGAGATTCGTGAAGCCAGTAGCCTTTCAAGGTGGCGTTGCTGCCAATAAAGGTGTGGCTAAGGCTTTTGAAGAACTGCTAGAACTCAAGCCTGGGGAATTGATTATTCCCGAGCATTTTAAGGTCATGGGAGCCATCGGAGCGGCAATCACGGCCTCGGAGAGACACAGTGACGCACCCATCAAACTTCAAGCAGCAATGGAGGTCTTGAGGCGCTATTTGGCTAAAAAGGCGAATGAATCTGAAGTAGGGCATTTAAGGAGATTGATTTATAGCGGGGATGGTTCTACTCCCCTGGATGAATGCCCTACTTCTGGAAAGCAACAAAAGAACAAAGTGTATATGGGAATTGATGTTGGAGCTGTGAGTACAAACATCGTTGTTCTGGATGAAAACAAGAAGCTGCTAGCGATGAAGTATCTTATAACCGAGGGCAATCCCATTGAGTCAGTTAAGAAAGGATTAAAAGACATAGGTCATGAAATAGAGGACCTTATTGAAGTCCAAGCTGTGGCGACTACTGGCAGTGCGCGTTATTTTACGGGGGATTTCGTCGGCGCTGATTTGGTAATTAATGAGATTACCGCTCAAGCTAAGGCTACACTAGATATAGATAAGACCGTAGACACCATATTTGAAATAGGGGGACAGGATTCAAAATATATCCGCCTGAAGAATGGTGCAGTGGTAGATTTTGAGATGAACAAGGTTTGTGCTGCAGGAACTGGCTCCTTTCTCCAGGAACAGGCTGATAGATTGGATGTAAATGTTGTGGGAGAGTTTAGCAAGCTTGCTTTTAGCTCGAAATCTCCTGTTGATTTGGGGACCCGGTGCACTGTTTTTATGGAATCCGATTTAATACATCACCAGCAGGTGGGTTCACCGAAAGTCGATCTCTTGGCGGGGCTTTCCTATTCTATTGCCAATAATTACATTGAAAAGGTGGTAGGGAATAAAAAAATTGGCGAGAGGATATGTTTTCAGGGAGGCGTTGCCGGAAATAAGAGTGTAGTGGCTGCCTTCGAAAATATTTTAGGGAAGAAGATCACGGTTCCGCAAAACTACAATGTAACTGGTGCCATAGGTGCTGCGTTGATTGCCATGGAGAGGAGACATGGGGATGGGAAAAGCAATTTTGTCGGGTTTGACCTCATAGACCGGGAATATGAGGTCAAATCCTTTGAATGCCAGCATTGCCCCAACCACTGCGATATAAAGAAGATATCCATCGGAGGCGAATTCAAATCCTTCTACGGTGGTATTTGTGACAGATATGAGCTGAAAGGCGAAAAAACCGTTGACCAGGTTCTTCCTGATCTCTTTAAAGAGCGAGAGGAAATGCTTATGAGCTATTATAAGGGGGATGAATTTGCCCCGAATTCTCCGGTAATAGGCATTCCACGAGTGCTCATGTTCTTTGAGCAGTTTCCATTGTGGGCTGTGTTTTTTGGGGAACTGGGAGTTAAAGTGGTGCTCTCCGATAAAACTAATAAGAGGCTCATTCATAAGGGACTTGAAGAGGTTTTAGCTGAAACCTGCTATCCGGTGAAGGTTGCCTATGGGCATGTAGTAAATCTCATTGAAAAAGGTGTTGACCGTATATTCCTGCCCAGCATTATTGACCTGGAGAAGGAGAGTGATGATGTAAGCAGGAGCTACAACTGCCCCCTGATTCAGGGTATCCCCTTCATGCTTAGACCTGCTTTCAAAGATAAAGCAAAAATCATGAGTCCTAGCATATTTATGGCAAAGGAAAAAGAGAACCTCAAGGGGCAGATGGGGAAGATAGGCAGGGAATTTGGAAAGGGAAAGAAGGAAATCGCCTCAGCCATAACCGCTGCACTTAAGGCTCAAGAAGAATTCGAAAGGATGCGTCGAGAAAGAGGTCAAGAGATACTTAAAACCCTTAAGAAGGATAATGAAGCCGTGGTGGTAATAGGAAAACCTTACAATGTTCATGATTTGGCGTTGAATCTAAATATTGCCAAGAAGTTGCGGCATCTGGGAATGCTGGCCATCCCCTTTGACCTACTGCCGCTGGATAGGGTTGAACTGCCGCCTCATTACTCCAACCTGGTTTGGAAGAATGAACAAAATCTTCTGAGGGCAGCGATTATGGCTAAGAATAACCCGAGCTTGAATCCTATAATGATCACCAATTATGGCTGCGGTCCTGATGCTTTTTTCTGGAAGTACCTTGAGGAAACCATGGAAGAGGATCCTTATCTACTTCTGGAGGTGGATGAGCACAGCGGTGATGCTGGAATGACCACCAGGGTTGAAGCCTTTCTTGACACCCTTGGTAGACCGAAAACACGGGTAAAGGAGGAAAGGCAAGAAGACCTCAGTGTGATTAGACCCTCTGGTGGGATAAGTATCTTCAAACCAACAAAGAGGATTAGGGAACTGGATAAAACCTTTTATATCCCCTATGTTTCTGGGCACTCCGTTATTTGGGCTGCTGCTCTCAACTCAGTGGGTCTAGATGCCCGAGTTTTGCCCGAGCCTGATGAATTATCGGAAGAGATAGGAAGAAGATACGTCTCTGGCAAGGAGTGTCATCCCTATTTGCTCACCACAGGGGATTTGGTCAAGATGACCCAACTTGAAGATTTTGACCCCGATAAGGCAGCATTTATGATGCTTAACTTCGATGGTTCATGCAGGTTGAGTCAATATGCCTTGTCTCACAAATTGGTTCTCAAAAGATTAGGTTTGGGGCATACGGCTATAGTTGCCCCGGTTACGTCTATCCGCCATGATGAATGCACCGAATTATTTGGATTAAAGTGGGCGGAAGCTATCTGGAAGGGTTGGCTGGCTGCGGATGTCTTATCAAAGAAGTTGCTTCATATTCGCCCTTATGAAGTAAACAAAGGTGAAAGTGACAGGGTTTATGCACAAGTCATAGAAAAGATAGCCTCTGGAACTATCAACGGGGATTTTTGGCAGGCTTTAAACCACTCAATAGCAGCTATGGACGAGATTCCAACTAATAATGAAGATAGACCAATTATAGGTATCGTGGGAGAGTTCTATACCTGTATGAACTCCTGGTCTAACAACTACATAATCAAAGAGTTTGAGACACTGGGTGCTGAAGCGAGGCTTGGGCCGACTACTACAGATTACTTAGTATATTTCAACGAGGTATATCCGGAGACTCACTTTTCTAGGAGAAAGTATCTCGCTGCTTTTTATTATTATCTTAGAAGGTTTCCGTTTATGTACTGGAAGAGAAAGATTGAGGGAATGATGAAGGACGGACTTCCAGATTGCAGGATCCCCAGGGTGGAGGATATGGTTACGCTTGCCGCTCCTTATGTAAGTGATGATATAGACCCAGTAATAACTGTAAATGTGGCTAAGGCGGAAAATTATGCTATGGAGGGCTGCAGCGGTATAGCTAATCTCGTCATTCTAAATTGCCTTTTTGGGACTTTATCCACTGCTATTTATAGAGGGATACAAAGGGAGCACAACCGTATTCCTGTGCTCAACATGATATACGATGGGCTACAGCAAACCAACGCAAAGACAAGGATAGAGGCCTTTATACATCAAGCGAAGTTATACCGCGAAAGATACAGCATGGTTTAATGAATTGGCACTTTGTGGAAGCTGACATTCCAACCAAATTTGTACAAAGTTGACCTTGTCATGGCGGGTAGGTTCAACCCCAGTGACGGGACGCACAGACATTCCGACCTTTGGTCGTACTAAGTAGCGGACTGCCAGCTCAGGAAGGGATAGGTTTGCTCATTAACAAGATTCCAAGTGAAGGCCGGGTTGGTCACGCCAGGAGCGACCGCGGATACATCCCAGGCCGCCACGAGGAATGTGGTGATGTTCTGCATTTCTGCAGTGGTCTTGCCTGTCCCGCCAGCCGAAGTAGCTTGTCCACTGGCATCCGTATCCCAGAAGGAATTGCTGGCATTGCCTCCCCAATTCACGGCCAGCAGACCACCGACATATTCGTGGCCAGTCACGTTACCTCTGCAATACGAGTTATTGACTGTACCGAAATTCACTGCTACTAGACCGCCAACATAATAGTCGCCAGCCGCGCTGCCTGCGGAATAGGAGTTGCTCACAGTGCCATCCCGACCATTGATCCCCACCAGACTGCTGACGATTGAAGAGCCAGTCACGCTGCCGGTGGAATAGGAACTGGTCGCAGTGCCCGAATTAGATCCGGTGAGACCCCCGACATAGTAGTTGCCGGTCACGCTACATGTGGAAAGAGAATTGCTCACAGTGCCATTATTCCCTCCCACCAGGCCACCAACATAATAGTTGCCAGTTGTGCTGCCTGCTGAATAGGAGTCTCTCACAGCTCCGTGATTACTTCCGACCAGACCACCAGCATTCCACTCACCAGTCACGGTGTTTGTGGCGTAGGAGTTCCTCACAGTGTCGTAATTAGTTCCCACCAGACCTCCAACATCCTGCTCGCCAGCGACACTGCCTGTCACGTACGAGTCCTTGACAGGACCGTGATTAGTTCCCACCAGACCGCCGACATCCGACTTGCCAGTCACGCTGGCGAAAGAGTAGGAGTTGCTCAAGCTGCCCTCATTAATTCCGACGAGACCGCCAACAGAATACCAGCCGGTGACGCTACCACTCGAATAGGAGTTGCTCAAGCTGCCCTCATTAATTCCGACCAGACTGCCTACGGAATACCAGGCAGTGACGCTGCCACTCGAATAGGAGTTGGCCACGCTGCCTTTGTTTATTCCGGCCAGACCACCAGCAGAGTACGAACCAGTGATGCCGCTGCTCGAATGGCAATTGGTCAAGGCACCTCCATTAATCCCGACCAGACCACCGACGTCCCTCTTGGCAGCCACACTGCCGGCAGAATAGGAGTTGCTCACGCTGCCATTCCAGTTATATCCGATCATACCGCCAACGCAATCATCGCCAGCTACATTACCGCTGCAATAGGAGTCGCTCACAATGCCATTATTTGCTCCCACTAGACCGCCAACGATATAAGCGCCGGCTACGTTCACGTTCTCGACACCCAGTTGAGTGACTTTGCCACCGGACGCAAGATACCCAAACAATGCGACTTGTGAAGCAGCATCAGAGTTGAGGGTCAAGTTCAGGATCTTGTGACCATTGCCATCGAACTCTCCAGCCAGATAGGGAATGTAGAAGCTAGACTCACCGCCTAAGTCCAGATTGCTTGTCAACCTAAATCTGAGGGGACTATCCTGACCAAAGGCGAGCAATTCTTTCAAATCACTGACATCATTCACCAGATAATAGCCATTCTCCTGAGAAAGTCTTTGATTGACGTCCAAAAACTTGCCGTTGGCAAGCCACTGCTGGAAGTCTTCAGCGAACAAGGCTCCAATGGTAATCATGTTTTCTCCGTTGATAAGGACCTCGTCGTAATTGTAGTGGGAGTTGCTCACGGTGCCGACATTCCCTCCCACCAGACCGCCAAGGTACTGGTCGCCAGTCACGCTGCCGCTGAAATAGCAGTTGCTCAGAGTGCCCGAATTATTCCCCACCACACCGGCAACATATTGCTTGCCAGTCACAGCAGCGTTGACCACTTCAACATCCTCGATGATCCCTCCTTCATCAACGGAGCCGAAAAGCCCGACCTCATCTTCATCGGGGCGGTTGATAAACAGGTCGCTTATCTCGTATCCCTGCCCATCGAAACTCCCGGTGAAGGGGTTGCTGGAAGTTCCAATGGGCTGCCAGCCCTTTCGATAGTTTCCTATCCTGCTTGCCAGCGTCCAATAGCCGGGAGAAGCGGAATGGAGGTCGTTCATCAGACGGTAACGACCGGCCGGGTTGTCTCTGATAGCATCCAGGTCATACCAATCCTGTATTTGACGAGGAGGAAGAGTGCAGCCTACCATACCTACAATCAGGGCTACCATGATCAAAAAGATGGTGGCTGTTGTGATATCACGCTGTCTCCTGGAACCAAATATCATGTTCGCATTGCACTTCTTGTGATGTATCGACCGGGATTGCCGGGGCCGCCTCTCCTTAATCTGGCAGTGGCGCGGCACAGACAAAAACAGAGTTAGTACCATTTTAGTCTAAACTTACTTCGTCTGTGGCTCCAGACAAGCTATAGAGTTGCGTAGGGTGGCTAATTGCATATAACCATCCCCGGGCGCTTCGACACCATAGCGTTTTCGCAGCTCCATCATGATGCCCAGGAAGTCCATGGAGTCCGGTCCCACCTGACTTCGTATCGGGATATCGCGCTTAAGATTATTCAGGTCTTCGTCCGGAACGATTTGCCCTATGATTTTCATAATAATGGGTCTGATCTGTTCCTTGGTCATCTACACCCCGTTCGCTATTCAAGGATACCTTCAGCTTCATTTCTCAAATCTTCCTACAACGGTGACTGAGTTGATGCCAGACATTCTTAAGAAATTATTCAATATATAAGTCAACCTTGTCAATCCTTTTGGGTTCGTTGGTAACCGGATTGTTAAGATGGCACCAAGGGTCTAAGTGGTGCAAATTGATCGTATGGTGGACGAGATGGTCTTCAAAAGAGGGCAAACTACCCGCCAATTATAAGGCAGCAGCTGCTCCCACGGTAGACGCCCATCCTCGATTTATCAAGCAAGCAAGGTCCAATTTAGAACCGGTGATTGCCACTTGGGCGCAGCAGATGGCGTAGAGCCTGCCCTCGTTCCCCGACACACATCCTTCTTCTTTTGACACTTCAGAGGCTCGAAACAACATAGACCAACCGGCCTTCACCGATGTAGCGGATGTCTAGTCTCTGTATCCCGGATTTGTCAGTGAGTAAACTCTTACGAGATTCCGCCAAGTTGTTCGCGTTTGGCGCGGTCAGGCCAACGCCAGTAATTACAATTCGTGTTTCATTAAGCTTATTTGCCAGCATAGGATAGCACTTCCATTGAAAACGTAGACGTTAGGGCGGCTTGAAGAGATTCGTTTAACTGTATCGTTGTCAGAGGGAGTATTTCCCTGACTTCATTTTGCCAGGGCTATTCTCTCTACCATTCCAGACCCAGCATAAGACAGACTATCCCGCTGCCAATCCCCATCATAGCAACCTTATCACCAGGTTTAACACACCCCTGGTCAATTGCGATAGCCATGGTAATGGGTAAGGAAACCGAC
>JAOUFZ010000069.1 GCA_029857995.1 Dehalococcoidia bacterium | reverse complement strand
AATCAAGCCAGTCGAGTCAGCTTCATTAGTGGCCTGGGCTGAGAAATTCCTAGATAAGACACTGAGAAGAATCAAGGTGCTGGTGGTAGATGACCATTCTGTAGTAAGGGAAGGCATTTGTGCCTTACTGAGTCTGCAAAAAGACATGGAAGTAATAGGTGAAGCTGTTAACGGGCAAGACGCCATTGATAAAGTGCAGCGTCTCACGCCGGATGTAGCGGTGATGGATATAATCATGCCGGTGATGAGCGGACTTGAAGCAACGAAACGAATAACTGAAGAATACCCGGAGACAAAGGTTTTGATTCTAACTCAATATGACGAAGAGGAGAACATGTTTGTTGCTAAGCAGGTAGGGGCTTATGGTTTCATTGCCAAGAGCTCTGCCAGTTCGGACCTCTTGACTGGCATAAGGACAGTAGGTGAAGGAAGATACTTTCCTCGGTCTTTTGCCTACGTGTCTGCCAACTGGCCCGAGGGTCTAGACAAAAATAAGTAATCCCCTCTGGGAAGCCTTACCCGCACCTGCTGGGTTATGAAGGAGGATATTGGTTTGCAGGCGATAACCATTACTCTTGACGGTCGTGAGGTAAGCGGCTATCTGGGGATGACCATCCTAGAACTGGCGAAGGAATCAGGCGTAGAAATTCCTACACTCTGTCACGATAACCACTTAACCCCGACTGGTGCTTGCCGCGTCTGCCTGGTAGAGAATGAACAAAATGGAGCTTTGCTGGCATCTTGTGTCACACCAATAGCCTCGGAAATGGTAATCAACACTCATTCCCCGCGAGTAACAGAGAGCCGCAAAACCATAGTCAAGCTAATGCTTACCAGTCATCCAGATTCCTGCCTGGTATGCGACAAAGGCAATCGCTGCCAGCTACGACAAATCGCCTCAGACCTGGGCATTGGATTGGTGGAGTTGCAACGGATTCCCAGGATGACCAGCACTGAGGAGGTCAATCCTTTCCTTGAACGGGATTTGAGCAAGTGTATACTGTGCGCCAAGTGTATTAGAGCCTGCCAGGAACTAGTCGTCGAAGGCGCTATTGACTACTTTCAACGAGGATTTACAACTATACCGGCGACACTAGACAATTTGCCCCTGGAAAACTCCGAGTGTACTTTCTGTGGAACTTGTGTGGCGCTGTGCCCTACGGGCGCATTGATGGAAAAGGATAGGACATATGGAGGCACGACCAAGTCTACAACGGAAACGACTTGCCCCTTTTGTGGTTGCGGGTGCAGTATCTGCTTAGAAGTCAAGGATAGTAAAGTCGTTCGAGTTATACCCGGTAAGGAGGACCCAGTAAATCACGGCACGCTTTGTGTAAGGGGAAGCTACGGCTGTGATTTCGTCAACAGCCCGGATAGGCTAACCAAACCCCTGGTCAAGAGGAACGACACTTTTGAGGAGGTGTCATGGCAAGAGGCCCTGGAGCAAGTAGCTGCTGGATTCAAGCGAGTAAAGGACGAGCAAGGTTCCGGCAGCCTAGCTGTTCTAGGTTCATCCAAGTGCACCAACGAAGATAACTACGTCCTGCAGAGATTCGCCAGAACTGTGCTCGGTACCAATAACATTGATAATGGTGGTCGCTTGTATAACTCTGCCAGTCGTGTCGGTTTGAGATCTTCCCTGGGCTTCTCCGGTACTACGAATTACCTTAGCGATATGGAGCAATCAGAGGTCATATTGGTCATTGGGGCTGATCCCAATTCCTCCGCCCCTGCCGTCGGTTATGCTATAAAGCGCGCTGTTAAACAGCGCGGTGTCAAATTGTTGTTGATAGATCCTCGGCAGACAGGGCTTTCTTTGTTTGCCCATCTTTGGTTACGACCCGAAATCGGCACTGACGCGGCTCTGCTAAACGGCCTGGCCAAGGTGATTATTGACGAAGGTTTGCTGGACGAGGAATTTGTCGCCAGAAGAACAGATAACTTTGAAGCTTTTAAGGAAAGCTTGAGAAGCTATACCCTGGAGTACGTCGAGAAGATTACTGGCGTTACAGGTCAAGAAATTCTTGCCTTAGCTCGACTTTATGCTAAGGCAAGCCAGGCAGCAATTGTCTATGGCACGGGAATTACGCAGCATACCACAGGAACAGATAGTGTGGGGGCTCTGGCAAATTTGGCGCTACTCACGGGAAACATTGGGCGTAAGGGCGGTGGCATATATGCCCTACAAAGAGAAAACAATGGGCAAGGCGCCTGCGACATGGGAACATTGCCCAAATTTCTCCCTGGATATCAGAGTGTAGCGGATGCTCAGGCTAGGGGAAGGTTCGAAAAATGTTGGGGTGCAAGTTTACCAGCCGAAGCTGGGCTAACGACCCTGGAGATTATGGAACAGGCAGAAAAGGAAAAGATTAAGGGCATGTACATCATGGGAGAAAATCCCGTTTTGAGCTTTCCAAATTCCAGACTAGTTACAGAAATCCTGACTTCCCTCGATTTCCTCGTAGTCCAGGATATGTTTCTTACGGCTACGGCCAGACTGGCAAATGTAGTTCTGCCAGCGGCAAGCTTCGCTGAAAAGGAAGGAACATTCACTAATTTTGAGGGCAGGATAAGCAAGGTGCGTAAAGCGATCGAGCCTCTTGGTGAAAGCCTGCCAGATTGGGAAATAATCGTGCGCTTGGCTGACAAGATGGGTTACCCGTTGCCTTTTTCCTCTCTACGGGATGTTACGAGTGAGATTGAGAAATTAGTTCCTTCATACGAAGACTATACTGATTCCGAAAAACAGGATGAGTTAGCCTACGGGGAAACGGGACGCACCTATGATAGGCAATTCTTAAAGGGATTTGCCCGTTTCTCCCCCATTGAATATGTTCCACAAGTGGGGCAGAGAAAATCAGATTATCCCTTTACCTTGCTAACCGGGACTACCCTTTATCACTTTGGCACTGGCAACAGGAGTTCCAGGGCTTGTCGTCTGAGGAAATTTTCCCCCCAGTCTTTTGTGGAAATTTGTGAATCTGACGCCAGAAAGCTTGCCGTCACTGATGGTGAGGAGGTCAAGGTAGTTTCAGCTGTGGGCGAGGTAACTACAATGGTCAAGATTAGCGATACACTGCGCAAGGGGATGCTTTTTATGCCATTTTCATTCCCAGAGACTCCGGTTAACGCGCTATTCGACATTGTCCTAAATCCAGAAACAAAAGAGCCTTCACTGAAAGCATGCAGCGTAAGAATAGAGAAGATTCCTGTCCCCCTAGGGGAGAGGTTGTAACGCCGAGGCTTGTCCTCGGCAAAAGGATGGGCGACAAGTCCCTGTGTTACTTAATATGAGAATAGAAAGGGTGGAGCTTCATGAATAAAGCAAAGAAAATCACAAAGGCTGATCTAGCACAGATGAATGCCATCGTTTCTGAATATAGTCAGCAGAAATGGGCGCTAATACCTCTGCTGCAACAAATCCAACGGGAGTTCGGGTATATCCCTCCCCAGTCTATGCTGCTTATAGCCAGAGGCTTGGGACTCTTCACCAGTCAGGTGCAGGGGGTGATTAGTTTTTATACCCAGCTCTATACTCAGCCACGGGGCAGAAACGTCGTTAGAGTTTGTCGAGGGACAGCCTGTCATGTGAGGGGAGGGAAGACGATATTGAAATTGGTTAAACAGCACCTACGTATTGAAGAGGGCGAGACTAGCCCTGATTTGGAATACACCCTGGAAACTGTTGCTTGCATCGGCGTTTGTGCTCTGGCCCCTAATCTAGTCGTTGGTGACCATGTCCATGGTCATATGAATCCGAAGAAAGTAGAGCAGTTGTTCAGGAATCGGGAGGTCAGAGAGTAGTATGCAAAACCATCGCACTATATTTGTCTGTCAGGGAACAGGATGCCTTTCCAGTGGCTCTGATGCTGTCTATCAGGCGCTTATGGAAGAAATAAGCCGGCACGGGATAAGGAATGCCGAGGTGGATTTCACTGGTTGTCACGGTTTCTGCGAGCAGGGTCCCAATATAGTCATTGAACCGGAAGGTATTTTCTATACCCACGTCCAGGCCGAGGATGCTCCAGAAATCGTCACCTCTCATCTTCGAGATGGCAAGCCTGTGGAACGCCTTTTCTACCACGACCCTGTAACTGGCAAAGCCATACCGCACTACTCAGAGATAAACTTCTACAAAAAACAGCATCGCGTCATCCTGCGCAACTGCGGGCGTATCAACCCGGAAAAAATCGAGCATTATATTGCTAGCGGAGGTTATCAGGCACTAAGAAAGGCTCTCCTTGAAATGACATCAGAGCAGGTTATTAATGAGGTCAAAAACTCCGGCCTTAGGGGGCGCGGTGGTGCTGGTTTTCCTGCTGGGCGGAAGTGGGAGTCATGTCGCCGAGCTACAGGCAAGCCTAAATATGTAATCTGTAATGCTGATGAAGGCGACCCCGGTGCCTTTATGGATCGCTCTATCTTGGAGGCGGATCCTCACTCCGTACTGGAGGGAATGACGATCAGCGCTTATGCCATTGGTAGCCAGGACGGTTACATATACGTCAGGGCTGAGTATCCCCTAGCTGTAAAGCGCCTCAAGGTAGCTGTCGCCCAGGCGAGAGAGCACGGGTTTCTCGGCAGGAAAATTCTCGAAACAGACTTCTGTTTCGATGTTGACATTGTGGAGGGGGCAGGAGCCTTCGTTTGTGGAGAGTCCACGGCATTGATGGCCTCAATTGAAGGCAGGAGAGGTATGCCCCGTCAAACACCACCTCGCTCGGTGGAGAGAGGCCTGGGTGGAAAGCCTACCTTGCTAAACAACGTCAAGACTTTTGCCTTTGTGCCCCAAATAATCAGCAACGGGGCCGATTGGTTTGCCAGCATAGGTACGGAGAAGAGCAAAGGGACGGCTGTATTTGCCCTCACGGGGAAGATTGCCAACAGTGGATTGGTGGAGGTACCTATGGGCACTCCCTTATCCACCATCATATTTGATGTCGGGGGTGGTATCCCCCGGCACAAGCAGTTTAAGGCTGTGCAGACGGGGGGTCCTTCGGGCGGCTGCATACCTGCCCGATTTCTCGATTCCCCCGTTGAATATGAAACACTGGCTCAATTAGGTTCAATTATGGGCTCTGGCGGGATGGTGGTGTTAGACGAGACCACTTGCATGGTGGATGTGGCCAAGTATTTCTTGAGCTTCACCCAAGCAGAGTCCTGTGGGAAGTGTGTCCCTTGCCGCCTGGGAACCAAACAGATGTTAGAAATACTGACCAGAATCACCCAGGGCAAAGGACGTGAACAGGATATAGACACGCTGCTTACCATAGCCAAAGCAGTGAAAGAATGCTCGCTGTGTGGCTTGGGTCAAAGTGCGCCTAATCCTGTCCTTACCACCCTGAACTACTTTAGAGACGAATATGAAACTCACATAAAAGAGAAAAGGTGCTCGGCCGCCGTCTGTGATGCCCTCATGATATCACCATGTCAGCATACCTGCCCGGTGGGAATTAATATTCCCAAATATGTGGCTCAAGTTGCCGATGGTGAGTACCTCGAGGCTATCAACACCATCAGGGAGCGGAATCCTTTCCCTGCTATTTGCGGCCGCATCTGTCACCACCCATGCGAGGGAAGATGTCGCCGCGGGGAACTCGACGACCCTGTAGCTATCAGGGCGCTTAAACGCTTTGCTGCCGACTGGTATTTTGACC
Source organism: Dehalococcoidia bacterium (assembly GCA_029857995.1). Classification (GTDB taxonomy): domain Bacteria; phylum Chloroflexota; class Dehalococcoidia; order GIF9; family AB-539-J10; genus RBG-13-51-36. The sequence goes on along the minus strand of JAOUFZ010000069.1, from coordinate 2,601 downwards.
ACGTTAGGGAATTATCCCCGCCAGAACCCTTTCCCCAGACTCACAGCCAAAAAGTAGCAGTGGTAGGAGCGGGACCTACAGGATTGTCATGTGCCTACTTCCTGGCTCAAATGGGCTATCCTGTCACCCTCTTTGAAGCCCTCCCCCTGGGCGGGGGCATGCTCTCGGTAGCTATACCCGACTTCCGGTTGCCACGGGAGGTTATCGAAAAGGAAATCGAATACATCGAGAAGCGGGGGGTGGAAATAAAATACAGCACGCCCATCAATGTGAATTTCACTATAGAAAATATCAGAAACAGTGGCTTTCAAGCTGTCTTCATCGCTGCGGGGGCACAAAGGAGTCAGAACATTGGCATACCCGGAGAATTGGAGGACGTTGAGGGTTTCTACTATGGTCTGAGGTTTCTCAGAGATGTAAAGGTTGGCAAGCCTGTCAAGATTGGACGCAGGGTGGCTGTTATTGGTGGCGGTAATGTAGCTCTTGACTCCTCTCGCACAGCTCTTCGCCTTGGTGCCGATGAGGTAAACATATTTTACCGTCGGTCACGGGAAGAGATGCCAGTAACTGAAGTGGAGTACGACGAGGCTCTAGCCGAGGGCATCCAAGTTAGTTTCCTTGTCAGTCCCACCCGCATAGTAAGCGACGACTGGAAGGTAACCGGTTTGCAATGCATCCGCATGAGGCTGGGCGAACCCGAGGCCAGCGGGCGTCGTCGCCCAATTCCTGTTTCCGGCTCAGAGTTCTTTGCTCGAGCGGATACCGTCATTGCTGCTGTAGGGCAGGCTCCAGACCTGTCATTTTTGCCCCCCGATAGTGCTCTTGAGCGTACTCGGTGGGAAAGGCTGGCTGTCGACGAAAACAAATTAGTTACCAGTGTTCCCGGGATCTTTGCTGGGGGAGATTTTGTCTCTGGGCCAGGCATGGTTATAGAAGCTGTTGCTGCTGGCCGGAGAGGAGCTATCGCTATAGACAAATATCTACGGGGCGATACCTCACGAGTCGAGATGTATGACCTGAAACCCAGCATCATTCAGGAAGAAATAAGTAGAGAGGAAGAAGAAAGCTGGGAACCACAGTTCAGACCAGAAACACCTCATATCTCTCTCCAAGAGAGGAAAGGTAGCTTTAAAGAGATAGAGCTGAGCTTTTCTGAGGAAAAGGCAAGACAGGAGGCTAGGCGTTGCTTAAGATGCGACCTGGAGAAATAAAAATAAGCGTTCATCGGGTGTCGTTGCGAGGAACGTTAGCGACGAAGCAATCTCGAGGGTTGATGGTGGGATTGCTTCGCTTCGCTCGCAATGACTTAGAATTTTAAGTTTGCATTTTTGTTTTTGACATGGGAGGTCAGGCATGAAATCTATTACTAAGCAGAAGTCTTTTGAGGAAATTGAGCAGCAGTTAGACGGATTTGACCGGGTATATATTGCTGGTTGTGGCACATGCGCCACAATGACTAAAACCGGCGGGAGGGAAGAGGTCCTGAAAATGAGGGAACGTCTACAAGAACTGGGCAAGCTGGTCACCGGCTGGATAGTTGTCCCTATCGCCTGTGATGAGATGACCGAAGTAGCCATTAAAGAGAATAATGGAGCCATTCAGAATGCCAGCTGTATTCTGGTCATGGCCTGTGCTTTAGGAGTGCACAAGTTGAGTACTTATGTTAACAAGCCAGCCATGCCAGCTCTGGATACTCTTTTCATAGGCGTCGAGGATGATCCAGGCTGTTTTCAGGAGGTCTGTGCCCAGTGTGGTCAATGCGTCTTGGGAGAGACTGCCGGCATCTGTCCCCTCACGGCGTGTCACAAAGGTTTGTTGAATGGCCCTTGTGGCGGCACCAATAATGGCAAATGCGAGGTGGATAAAGAAAAGGATTGTGCCTGGACTCTTATATACCAGCGCTTAAAAGAACAGGGCCGGCTTGATTTGATGCGTAAGTATCACTCTCCCAGAGATTACAACGTAGCACCCAGGCCGCGAATGACCAGGATTATATGAAGGAGGAGATATGGTGCCGAGTTTTAGGGAAGTTCTCAGATCCGGTAAATTTGTGATAACCAGCGAAATCGGTCCACCAAAAGGCACGAATATTGAGAAGATGCTCCATCATATTGAGCTTCTCAAGGATAAAGTAGACGCGCTGAATGTCACTGACCACCAGAGTTCCGTAATGCGCTTTCCTAGCATTGGTGGCTGTCTGGCTATCAAGGAGCGAGGCGGCGAGCCTATATTACAGGTAACTTGCCGCGACCGCAATCGCCTTGCCCTTCAAGCCGAATTTCTTTTCGCATACACCAGGGGCATAAGAAATGTCCTCTGTCTGACTGGAGATGCTGTTGTAGTTGGCGACCACAAGGCGGCCAAGGGTGTTTTTGACCTGGACTCAGCGCAATTGCTGAAGACAATCCGGCAGATGGAATCGGGCAAAGATCTGGGGGGCAATAATCTCGACGGAACTGTGGAGTTCTGTGCCGGAGCCATAGTCACACCTGAAGCAAACCCGCTTGAGCCTCAGTTGCTCAAGTTCGAAAAGAAGATTGAAGCCGGTGCCGAATTCTTTCAGACTCAAGCCATCTATGACCTGGACAAATTTGCCAAGTT
>JAOUFZ010000068.1 GCA_029857995.1 Dehalococcoidia bacterium | reverse complement strand
TCTGGGACAACCCCGAAATCAACCTTGAAACTAACCTCGAAACGACCCTGAAATAACCTTGAAACGTTTCAGGGTAGTTCATTGGAACTACGAATAGATATCAATAATGCGAGTAGAAAGCGGAACTGCGGAACGAATTTTGATGACACAATTTAACGCCAGGTTAACGTCAATTCTTGAGTTGCCAGGAGGTGTGGAATAACCTGCGGAATAAGTGCGGAATTCCGCGTGGAAACCTGAAGGAAGGCGGATAGCTGCATGTGAATTAGAGGAGAGTAAGCGAACAACCGGTAGATACCTAATGGAAACTTGAGAGGGCGCACGCGGAGAGGTGAAGGGACACCTCAAATACACAATTTGGCTGATTGTCGTGCCCGTTTTAGCCATCCACAATAGCGTGTCTTGAGGCTTAAATGGATTGGAGCTCCTCCTACTTGAGTGACTTCCATTGTGCTGGTTCTAACGGAATGAAGGCGAAAGCTGCCTTCAGTGGCCCAAGACCTCTAATAACATACAAACGGGGATTGCTTAGTGCAGGTTCCGTGGAGAAAAAGAATCTCATGATGCAGGACAAAGTCCGCGAAGAATTCTTCGCCGCTCACAGCCGATGCGCAGCGAGGGGGGGTGTCTCCGCCCTGCGCCTGTCGGCAGCGGGGACTCAGGCGCAGTCAGTGCAGGAGATGGTGAAATCTTACAGTGGACTTGGTGCGGCAAAAAATACGGCATTTATGAAGATTGTCTTGCCGTCGTCGATCCAGTGGGCTACATTGGTCCAATCTTGGGGACCCAGGCTGGCCAGGAGAACATGCGTGCTTCCACCATATGTGCCCACCGCCACTGCGTCACCCTGTATTCCCGAATCGGCAGAGCCAACCTCGGCTATAGTGTCGCCGGAGTAGTCCCAGAACCAGGCGTGGTCACAGTCACCACCGGTGATGATTGTTATCTCATCACCTACGTCCCAGCCAGCAAAAATGGGGTGCTCCTGCGTCACCTTGTAATACACATCGCCCGAGTCGTAATCTGTACTGTGTCCGGCCGGGTCACCGGAATACCATTCCAGCAACGATATCCCCCATGACCGCCAAGTGCCCCACGAGCTGGTGAAGACGACTCCCACCCCGTTATCGCTGGCGGCGTCCAGGAAGGCCTGGAAGTAAGTTGATCCCGGGTCATCGGGCCGGTTTACCACCACGACGTCATAGTCGCCTATATCAGAGATTACATCCCAGTCCCTTTCCTCGGCCCAAATGTTATTGACCCGGAGAAGGTCGCTCAACTGGGAATCGTAATCACCTAGCACTGCCGCGACCGCCAGGGGCTCGGTCACGGAAGTGCTTATTTTCTCGGACGGCACGGCCAGAAGAGCTGGCTCGTGCACGTTGAGGGTCTGCTCACCGAACTGGTTGACGACCTGTACCTCCGTCTGGAAATCCCCGCCTTGTATCCGGTAGAGTACCCCATGCACCTCCGGGTACAGGATCTCCGTTACCTCTCCCTCGTGTATTATCCGGACGGGATTAGCGAAGAAGGCAGGTTCATACACCGTGACCGTTTCATCGCCGAACTGGTCACTCAGACTGACAACCGCCTCAACGGACCGGCCTTGCGTGACCTCGTAGAGCAGGAAATAGTCGAGAGCTACGGGCGCGTCATGGCCCTCCTGCTGGGTCGGTACACACAGCCCGACCGGACCGTACACTGTCAGCATCGTCTCGCCAAACTGGTTGTTCACCCCCACGTACCACACCTGAGGCTCTTCTTCGTACGTTAGGTTGTACACCGTGAAGTGGCGGTCGGCGCTCCAGATCGGCGTCCACACATAGTCGTGCACCTTCTCAACAGGGTCGCCGAAGCCCCAACACGACCCCACCGTTGCGCCGACAGTGCCAAATTCGTCCTCCAGGTGCACAGCCTCCCCTATGTACGTATCCGAGTCTGCCTGGTAAAACTTAAAGTGGTCGGCCGGCGGCTGAAAATTGGCGGTGACGGTTACATCTTGAGCCGGCACGGTGAAGGTAGTCTCCTCGGCATTTGCATCAGCAAATGTGCCCGCCGGCGCCGTCCAGGTAACAAACTGGCAGCCCCAGTCGGCTTCCGCTTGTATGCTCACGACAGTGCCTGCTGCATAAGGTGAAGCATCAAACAAATCAGTCGCCGTCCCTCCTCCCGCAGGGTTTACCGCCATGCTGAGGTCATAGCCGGCGGCAAAGTTAGCGGTGACGGTTACATCTGCAGTGGGCATGGCGAAGATAGTCGAGGCGGCATTCGCATTACCAAATGTGCCCGCCGGCGCCGTCCAGCTAACAAACTGGTAGCCCGTCTTGGCTTCCGCTTTTATCTTGACGATAGTGCCTTCCGCGTAAGGCGATCCTTTCGTCTCATCAGTTGCCGTCCCACCTGCGGCAGGGTCTGCTGCCATGGTCAGCTCGTATCCACTAGTACCGCAACCGGTACCTACCATCCCGGCAATTAAGGCTATCACAATCAAGGACAAGCCAAGCCTTTCCACGTAACGGTCTTTCCTCAAACTAAGCACTGTCTTCATATCCCATTTCCCTTCTGCTTGCCCAATTAGCAATCTTCAGTTGAAACCTAAGATTCACCTCAACCATCTTGAGTAGCATCTATTCATATACTATCGCCCCACCTACCCAAACAGCCCCCCAAGGCTCGCTTGTCTCTCTCCATGTGTCTGCCAGCAACTCCTCGTCCCTCCAAATCTCGACGGTAAGCAGGCTATAATCGCCAGTCTGTTTCTGGAAGATTACCGTGGTTACATCACCCTCAAACGTGTACTGTTCGGGAACCTGCCCTTCTACGGTGTAGGAGTCTTTGGTGTAAACAATGCTCTCGGTATCTGGATCGTAATGAAGAAACCACACCTCGTACTCACCCGTAAAATTCAACCCATCCGTGCCCCCAACCTTGATGGTGAAGTTTCCCGTAAGCTTTTCCAGCATGTCACTAAACATGCTATTAATAATGCCCTCCTCAATACCCTCGCAACCCATCGGCAGCAGGAGCAGGGCGAGGATTGGGACGAGAAGTAGAAGCTTTTTCATGATGTCCTCCCTAAATTATCTTGCTCATCATTATGCGAATTCACCCACGCATTTAGCCCTTAATACGTGGCAAGTATTTCAGCCACCAAAATACTGGGCAGCGCCTATTCTATGGGCCTCCCGCTACCATGACAGCCCCCCAAGGGTCCGTTGTACTGGCTGAGTCTTGCAGCACCCCCTCCTTCCAAATCTCGACCTTAAGCAGGGTGCCATCGCCAGTCTGTTTCTGGAAGAATCCCATGCCCACCATAGCCTTAAAAGTGTACTCTCTGGGAACCACTCCTTCTGTCGTGTACGAATTTGCGGTCATGTTCAGACTACCGGTAGCTGAATCATACTCAAGGAAATTCACCTGGTACCGACCCGTAAAAGACAGCCCAGCCGTGCCACCAACCTTGATCGTGTACGTCCCTGTTGTGTGTTGGGTTACCCTGTCAATGATATCCTGGGTAGTACGCTCAATATCCACGCAACTCGCCGGCAGCAGGAGCAGAACGAGGATTGCGATGAGTAACAAAAGCCTTTTCATGATGTCCTCCCTAAACTATGCCGCTGACCTTCTTATCGTAAGCCTTAGCCAACTATCACCACTATGTAGATCCTTTACCACCTGAACCGGGCTCATCTGGCTAACCGTACTCATAAGCAGAAAACTTATGAGCTATAGTGATATACCACTAGCACCTGGGTAAACCTTTCATATCAGAGTACCAATTCCTCAAAAGAAAGTCAATACCCTGCGGTGGTTGACCACGTAGGTAACACGGGAGGAAGTGTTTTGACACGTTCCTTTTCAATATGCGCTATCTGCGCAAGATAACCAGAGGGCGGGTGTGGACCCTTGGAATTATACTCAGTAAGCCAAGAAGGCCAGCTTGCACGTTCTGACGTTTTGTGGCATTTCAACTCTATAGGACCTCTTAGAAGCCACATAAAAACCTATTGACAATTTCTTAAATAATGGCGTAACATTAGAATAGGGGCTATTCGACGTAGTATTCTAAGTATTAATCTTGAGGTTGGTGGTCGAGTGTGTGTGAGCTGCCGTAGCTGTCTCGATGCTCAGCCTAGCACATGTAGACATGTAAGCCTGACTCTTTCTTCCTGTCACGGTAGAGTCTGGTGTCCTCTTCTCAACCCAGTGCCATTGCCAGGCCTAGCCGAGGCAATCCCTTTCCCCCCGATTAGGATAGGGATAAGAGTTTGTGCGGAGTTTCTCGAGGGATGAGGACAAACATAAGACAGTGAACAAGGGATGTGCAGCGATAAGAAGAGGAAAATTGATGGGTAAAACCTTTGGGATTGCACTTGTGCCTGCGTTGACTGGTGGCATGCTTGGTGGTGCAGGCCTGACCATGCGGAGTTCGGAGGAGTGAGATAGTATAGGCTGCAAACCATAAACCTGAAGAAACCAAATTGTCATGATGATAAGACGGCTTAGTAAAGGCGAGAGTCGGTTGCCGAACTGCAATAGGCGAGGGCTGTTGTCAGTTCTGAGCCTCACTAATAGCCATTGCGTTCGCTGCTTCGGCCGAGAGGGGCTGAGTAAAGCCACCACCATGTTCCGCAAGAGACAAGGGAATGTTGACTAGACTAAAAAGAGAGCAGAGGCTGGTGGGTGACCTGGTCGTAGCCAGACTCAGTTCGGGGATTCCGGTTGTTGGAAAAGTCGAGGGGTGGGACAACTTCGCTAGATAGAACAATGGAGGTAGTGACGTATGAGCAAGTCGTTGGGCGTTGTGCTTGTCCTGTTCAGCATCATAATCGGTACTTCAGTAGCTGGTTGGCAGAGCCAGCCCGGTTGGGAGGAAATAGTGAAGGAAAAAGCCAGTAGTTTGTTACTCATGCAGGTAGACCTGAGAAAAGAGCAAATGGCCGAACCAACTGCCGAGAGGCTGAAGCAAATGCAAACTATGGGTATGAGAACAGAGGATTTGACCTCGCAGCGGATATATATCCATTTTGAGCAAGAGCCAACACAACCCCAGCTAGAAGAGCTGCAATACCTCGGTATCACCGTATATGTTGATTCGTGGATACCACCGGTCGGTGCCCACCCCACCGGCTTCATTCTGGCTGACATGCCCATAGATAAGTTGAACGAACTGGCAGCTAAGGATTACATCATCAAGGTGAATACCGCCGAACAAGTGCTCGAACCTCAATCAAACAGATAGTCAATATATTGGCACAATAGATGTTGTTTTGAATTCAGGAAATACTAAAAGGAGGACTGCGATGAAAAAATTAGTTGGAGTGCGAGTTTTTCTCGCCATATTGCTGGCCCTTATTCTAAGTGGTTGTGGTTTACCCCCCTTACCCATGGTTTCAGTGCAACCCCCCGACCCCGGCTCTAAGATTAGTCCATTACTATCCCTTCAGGTGGAGGCTAAGACACAGTTAGCCTTAGAACCGCTGGCTCAGACGGGTGCTGAAGCCGAGAGGATAGGCGCGTTGGGGATTGCTACAGGTATGAGAACGGAGGATTTGACCTCGCAGCGCATATTTATCCATTTTGAGCAGGAGCCAACGCAATCCCAGCTAGCGGAGCTGCAAGATCTCGGTATCACTGCATATGCTGATTCCTGGATACCACCGGTCGGTGACCATCCCACCGGCTTCATTCTGGCTGACATGCCCACAGATAAGCTGAACGAACTGGCAGCTAAGAATTACATCATCAGGCTGAATACCGCCGAACAACTGCTGGAACCAGCAAATGACCTGGCTACTGTGGGGACTCATGCTGACGATGTCTGGGACCTGGGGTATGATGGCAGCGGAATCAGGATTGCCGTATTAGATTCAGGACTTGATGTTACACATCCTGATATTCCCGCGCCAATAGCCAGCAGGGACTACTCCAACTATCCCCAATTGGACGATACTATTGCCAATACGGTTACCGGTCATGGCACCCATGTCACCGGTTGTGCCCTGGGCCGGGGAACACAATCAGGCGGTCGGTATAAAGGGGCGGCGCCGGGAGCTGACCTTATTTTCCTCAAGATTATGGACGAAGATGGCCGAATAGCGACGAGTGCCCTGGCCGCTGCCATTAAGGCGGCGGCGGACATTTACCATGCCGACATCATCAACATTAGTGGCGGGGGCTGGAGTGAGCACCACGATGGGACTGATGAGCTCGCCCAGGCGGCTGACTATGCCTTCCAAAAGGGGGTGGCGGTGTTTGCCGCGACAGGAAATGAAGCTGGCAAAGGACGCCATTACTCTGGCACGGCACCGGCCAACGGCGCTACAGATTTCATCCGGGTCAATGTTGCCGGGGCGGGTACCGATGATACTCCGCTACTCTTCAGTTTAGTCTGGTTTGATGGCCTGGGAATTCATAATGATCTGACCCTGGAGTATTATGATGCTGACAAGAACCGGATAACAGATGTTACTATATGGCCTCGCTCCGAAAGCACAAGAGGCACAGAATCGCAGTTTTCGCTCCTCAAGCTCTTGGTACCCGCTGGCGATAGCACCTGGTATCTCAGGATTCGCAACAATTCAGCAACCACTCAGTTCTTCCACATCTATGAATTCTCGGGACTTGGGCGGGTAACCTTCCAAAATCCAGACCCCTTTTATACCATAGCAAGTCCGGCTGACGCCGATAATGCCATCGCCGTCGGCGCCTATGTCACCAGAGAAGAGTGGACAGATTACGAAGGGGAAACCCAGTCGTGCTGGCCTCCTCCACAGACAGGCTATATGGCTAGCTACAGCAACCGGGGACCCAGGGTAGATACAGGAGCCCCACCCAAGCCAAATATTGCCGCCCCCGGCAGCGAGATTATCTCCTGCCGCGACCAGGATGTCTACTCCTGGCCTGGTCCTTATGACTGGCTTACCATTGATAACGACGGCCTCAACCTTGATGGTTCCGGCCCGGCCGATTACTATGTTATGCACGGCACCAGTATGGCCGCGCCTCATGCCGCCGGGGCTGCTGCCTTGCTGCTCCAGGCCTACCCCGAGTTAAAGGGTAATCCCGCGGCTGTCAGAGATGCGCTGCAGAGCACAGCCAGCAATGGCGGAGTGCATGATGACACCCGCGGCTATGGCGCGATAGATGTCCTGGCTGCTTACAAAGACCTCCTACCAGAGTATGACCTCACCATCTCCAGCACCGCCGGTGGCTCGGTGACCAATCCCGGCGAGGGGACTTTTACCTATGACGAGGGAACAGTGGTCAACCTGATGGCCAAGGCTGAGCAGGGCTACCGGTTTGTCAACTGGACCGGCGATGTGGGCACCATTGCCAATGTCAATGCTGCTTCAACCACCATCACCGTAGATGACGACTACGCCATCACCGCCAACTTTATGAAGACATACACCCTGACCGTGGCCAGCACCGCTGGCGGCTCGGTGACCAATCCCGGCAAGGGGGCTTTTACCTATGACAATGGAACGGTGGTCAACCTGAAGGCCGAGGCCCAGCAAGGCTACCGCTTTGTCAACTGGACAGGTGATGTTGACGGGATAGCAGATGTTGCTGCTGCCGCGACCACCGTCACCATGAACGACGACTACTCCATCAGCGCCAACTTTATAGCTCGGTACGACCTGACCATAGATAGCACCGCCGGCGGCTCGGTGACTAGCCCTGGAGAGGGGACTTTCACACGCGATGCTGGGACGGTGGTTAGCTTGGTGGCGACCCCAGCCAGTGGCTACCGCTTTGTCAACTGGACTGGCAATGTGGGCACCATTGCCAATGTCAATGCTGCTTCAACCACCATCACCATGAACGGGAACTACTCCATAATGGCCAACTTTGTGGCGGTATATAACCTTACCATCTCCAGCACCGCTGGCGGTTCGGTAACTAGCCCTGGAGAGGGGACTTTCACACGCGATGCTGGGACGGTGGTTAGCCTGGTGGCGACCCCAGCCACTGGCTACCGCTTTGTCAACTGGACCGGTGATGTTGACGAAATAACCAATGTCCACAGCGCCACCACCACCATCACCATCAAGGGCGACTCCACCATCGCCGCCAACTTTGAGGAGATACCTCAATACGACCTTACCGTCAGCAGCACCGCCGGCGGCTCGGTGACCGGCCCCGGCGAGGGGACTTTCACTTATTACGAGGGAACAGTGGTCAACCTGAAGGCCGTGGCTGAGCAGGGCTACCGCTTTGTCAACTGGACCGGTGATGTAGATGACATAGCCGATGTCCAGGCCGCCGCCACCACCATCACCATCAAGGGCGACTCTACCATCAC